>CAIRHD010000226.1 GCA_903878265.1 uncultured Bacteroidales bacterium
AATTCGGGAAACGAGCGCATATAGCGCATAAACAAGGCGTAAACCGTTGATGCAAAACCACCAAAACTCTCTATTGACGATACTTTGAATGAATTTCCCACGCACAACTGTTTCAGGTTGAAAGCGGTATGGCGAAACCGGTCTTCCACACTCCAGACTGGATAAATAAAGTCAGTAGTCAGCAGCAATTTCCCACCAGGTTTCAACACTCGGTGTATTTCTTTGAAAAAAACCTCGGGTTTATCTATAACTGATAAAACCTGGAAACAAGCCACTCCATCAAGTGAGTTGTCGGGCAGAGGAAGGCTTTTCCCATCTTCTATCCAAAATGTGGTCTGTTTTTCAAGGGCTTCAAAACCAACCTGATTGTAATGCCGTTTTGTGTTTGTGGTCAAATACTCACTACAACCCGAAAAATATTTTTTATACGGTTGGTCTCCGGCACCAATATCGAGCCATCTTCCTTTTATATCTGATGAAATCCTATTTAGCTTATTGTTCATCATTGCCTTATGAATATCTAACTGCATTATTTGCAGGTATTTATAAAGCAGGTTGGCCGGACGGAGGTTCATTTTTACGTTTTTGCAAACTTAAACAATAGCTCGATATTGAGCACCAAAACCCTTATTTTATGGTACTGAACATGATTAATAAAATCAATCTTAAAAGAATATAAAAGGCCGAGATTTTTGAAAGCCATTACTAAAAATACAATCCAGAAAAAACTCACCCTGCTACTACCAAAATCCTTTCGTACAATTCAATAAACCTGGAACCATTCCTTAATTTAGGATGCACTTTCCCATCAATGCTGTCATGCGAAAGCAGCGGTAAACAGGAAATAAATATCATTTTACCGAACGACACAAGGATTCGCGCAAGCAAAGTGGCATAGTTTTGTTTTTATTCAATCAATAATTTCTTTGAATAAATCACATAGCCGACTTGTATTTTAATTATATATAAACCAGGTTTATAGTCTTTTATAATTATTTCATTGTGTTTTTGAGGAAGCTCTTTTAGTAATACTATTTTACCCTCAACATTACTAACCGAAATTATCGCTGATTTATTCCCATCACCAGGCAAATCAACATAAAATGACCCATGAGTTGGATTGGGATAAATAGTAATATTTTCATGCATTTCCATACTCTCAATGCCAAGGGTTGGCATCGAATCAACTCTACCAATAAAAACATACGATGGATATTGGTTGGAAGCAGCACCCAAAAATGTATATCCAGTAAAATAAATATTATTTGAAGTATCGATTGTTACTGATTCTCCCGAATCCCAAGAAGGATATCCATGCGTACCAATATTGGTAATGCTCCCGTTTTTATTAAATTTCATTATCAGGAAATCTATTGATGAGTTATTCCCGATTACAACTAAGTCCTTTGATTCTATAGCATCAAAATATCCTGACAAAATTATATTATCGTATTTATCGACTATGATTGAATTGCCTGAGTTTTCGTTCCCGTCGTAATCGCCATCATATTGTCCGATGAGATTGATCCATTTCATAGTACCTGAGTTATCATATTTAACAAGAAATGCATCATTATAGGATAATGGGAGTAAAGAATCGCCGAAAACACAATTATGGCATCCGATATAGCCTGCTATAAGTACATTATTTTCATTGTCGATTGCCAATGAATTTCCCCTGATATAATTATTATTACTACCTTCCTGTATCAAATTGATAAGCTTACCTTCGCTATTGTAGTTGAAAACCAAAAAATTTCCAATTTCAGTAGCAATAGTGTCTGTTAGATCATTGTAACTTTCAAAAAATCCTGTGGTAAATATGTTATCCGAAGTATCTGATACAATGCTGTATAAATCACTTCTATCCTTACAAATCTGTTTCGCAAATAAACATTCGTTTTGGCTGTTATATTTTGCAAAAAAGCCATTTTCATTATATGTATAAACAGAATCTCCCCAGGGCGTATATTGCCAATAAGCTGATGATGTAAGCGATTGGTTTCCAAAGGTTGCACTTCCTTTAAAACTACCACATACGTAAATATTGTTTTTTTTATCGACACATAACGCATTTGAATTTTCGTTCCCTGTACCTCCGTCAGTGAGGACACTCATGGTTTCTCCCGTATTTTTAATTTTCAGGATAAATATATCACTCCCCCCTATCGAATTGATTGCTGTATCATTTAACAGCAACGAACCCGAAAAGGTGCCAGTACAAACAACATTCATACTTGTATCGAAGCAAATCTGCTGTATTGTTGCATTACTGTTGCTTCCGAAACATTTTGACCAAATAAGATTACCAGCCAAATCCAACTTCAGGATGAAAATATTATTCTGACCAAGCCCTGTAATTGTGTTATCATTATAAATGAAATCTGCATTAAATTCTCCTGCAACAAAGAGATAGCCGTTTTTATCAGAAATTATACTTGTGCCTTTATTATTTCCAGAGGTTCCTGTTATTTTACTCCATGCAAAGTTCATTTCCTGACTATAAACCAGCTCTGATAACAGAATCAAAATGAGAATCATTAAATTTTTCGATTTCATTATAAATTATTTTTAGAATTATTGCTTAACTTGTTTATAACAACAAAGATATGCTACTTTTCCATACATCTATCACTTTTAAATATTTATTCTGCTGATTCCATTCTTTTGTGGGAAAGGCCTGGCATCCAACTCTGTATTCCGTATTATCTTTACGCTTGCCCGCAAAAAAAATCAGACGTAAAACTATTATTCATATTCCTTGTACATTTGACACTCCCGATCATGCTGTAGATGTTCCGAGTCGTATCGTTGATGCTCCCGGCTGTAAAATGGCACGCGGATCAAACGGATTTTCAACCGCGGAATAAAACGGATTAAACAAAATCAGCGAAAACCTGTGAAGAGTGTAACACTGAACTAGTCGAAGTGCCTGTCGAAGCATCAGCTTGGCTTGCATCAGCGAAACCTGTGTTTTTCTTGCCTAAGCATCAGCATTCCAATCCAAAACACCATAACATTGTAAACACCAAATATCGCTTTGAAGTTTCTAAAAATAATTCTTGTTATTTTTGTCCAGACTGTGAAACATTTAATAATTTTGTGTGAAATAATTAACAATAAACGCCACACTAATTTTGTCGCTTGTTGCGAAGGTAAAATATAGGTAAATCAACATCTTAACACGAAAAATCATTCAAAATGGAAAAACACAATTTTAATGCAGGCCCGTCAATCCTACCTCGGATTGCCATTGAAAACACAGCCAAAGCAATTCTGGACCTCAACGGAATCGGAATGTCGCTCCTCGAAATTTCGCACCGGAGCAAGGATTTCCAAGCGGTAATCGATGAAGCTGTAACCTTGTTCAAAGAAGTTCTCAATATCCCCGAAGGATACCAAGTACTTTTTCTGGGTGGTGGGGCCAGCTTGCAATTTTGCATGATCCCCTTTAATTTGCTGAACAAAAAAGCTGCCTATCTCGAAACAGGCGTTTGGGCAAAGAAAGCAATCAAAGAAGCTAAATTGTTTGGGGAAGTAGCTGTGATAGGTTCTTCTTCCGACAAGAACTTCAATTATATCCCTTCGGGTTGGGAAATCCCGGCAGATGCCGATTATTTCCATATTACCACAAACAACACCATTTACGGAACCGAAATTAGGGAAGATTTCGACAGCCCTGTCCCTCTGATTGCCGATATGTCGAGTGATATTTTGAGTCGCCCAATCGATGTGTCGAAATATACCATGATTTATGGTGGCGCACAAAAAAATGCGGGAACAGCCGGCGTTACATTCGTGATCGTTCGCGACGATTTACTAGGAAAAGTGGATCGCGCTATTCCTTCTATGCTCGATTACCGCATCCACATAAAAGAAGGTTCCATGTTCAACACTCCGCCATGTGTAAGCATTTTCACATTAAAGGAAACCCTAAAATGGGTTAAAGAAATGGGCGGCGTTGCAAAAATGGAGGAGCTTGCTACCCAAAGAGCCAATTTGCTTTACGATGCAATTGATAACAGCAAAATGTTTGAAGGCACGGCCGTAAAAAATGCCCGATCGCTGATGAATATTTGTTTTGTGATGAAAGAGCAATACAAAGACAAGGAAGATGCATTTATGGAACTTGCCAAAACCCGCGGAATGGTTGGTATCAAAGGCCACCGGTCGGTTGGTGGGTTCAGGGCTTCAACCTATAATGCTTTGCCAATTTCGAGCGTTCAGGCACTCATCGACTGTATGCACGAGTTTGAAGCGGCAAATCAATAGGCCTAAAACCTCAATTGGACATAGATAGTTGCGCTATGTTCAGACGGATGAATTTTTATAATAAAATCGGAGAGGGGCAAGTTATCGAAAGAAAATTTGGGATTATCCAATTTCTCTTAACTTGCCTCTTTCTTTCAAGATTAAAAATGCCAACCAAGAATTTTCAGAAGTTTACAAACTTAATCCCGAAAAAATGAAAAAAATATTAGTTGCCAC
>CAIRHD010000227.1 GCA_903878265.1 uncultured Bacteroidales bacterium
ATCATACTTACCGGGTTATTGCTCAGCTTTTTCCCTTTGGCTTTTACGCCCATAACCTCAACAAACTCATCAACAATAATTTCTTCCGGTTCCATGGGTTTCCGAGAATCATCGTTCTTAAATTCAATCCTGATTTGTGGCCGTTTATCGGCAACAGCAGCGACAAATTTATTACCCTCTTCCTCCGGAAACATACAAACTTTTTTGTCAGACATTTCAGGAACGAAGCGTTTAATAAAATATGCCTTTTTCTGATCGCTGAAATATAAAACAGTAAGAGGTTTATCTGGATTGAATTTCTCAATTAAAACCATGTCTTCATCAAAATGGTTCGACAAATCGAAAGTCATCAATCTATAAAACCCGGAACGGTTAAGTATCAGAATTTTATCCGCTTCCTTGAAAGCACCCAAATACATTCCACGTTCATCAGTATTGAGGCGCATTACGGTATCATCGTACCAAATATTGCGTGCGCCAAGGGTGGAGAAACCCCTTTCGGCCTGAACAATTTTTTTTACCTGGTTCTTACTCAGCACATTGCCTTGCGAACTGCGGCCTTTGATGGCCAATTCGGAAATATCAAAATCGAAATTTAGTTTTTTTAACCGTGGTTTTGATTTCAGGCTAACTTTTATGATTTCGGATTCGCCATTTGGGTTGGCAGTAAAATATAGCACTTTCGAGCCTACCGTTCCCTTGGTAAGCACATATTCCTTATCGCGGACCACTCCGGTAACCGAAAACCGTTTTATATAAACCGCGCCCATCCGCCCGTCCTGATAAGCAACATGGTAAACTGTACGTGTATCATTCTTTTTGAACACATCGATATGGATCACGTTTTTACCCACAAAAGCTTTATCGACAACGCGGGAAACTGCAAAAGTCCCGTCTTCGCGAAAAACTATAATATCATCAATATCAGAGCAATCGCAAACAAATTCATCTTTTTTCAGACCAAAACCGGCAAACCCTTCTTCGCGGTTGACGTATAGCTTTTGGGTAGCTGCGGCAACTGCGGCTGCTTCTATGCTTTCAAAGTTGCGGAGTTCGGTTTTGCGTTCGCGGCCGGAAGCGTATTTTTTTCGGATATTTTCATAAAAAACAATCACAAAATCAATGAGGTGATCAAGGTTATACTTCACTTCGAGCAATTCGGCGTTCAAGTTTTTGATATGCTCATCAGCCTTGAAAGAATTGAACCTCGATATCCGTTTTATACGGATTTCGGTAAGCCTTACAATATCCTCATCGGTAATTGTGCGATAAAAATCTGGTTTGTACGGTTGTAAGCCTTTGTCAATAGCCTGAATCACAGCTTCCCATGTTTTACATTCCTCAATGTCGCGGTAAATGCGGTTTTCGATAAAAATCCTTTCTAGGGAAGCAAACAACTGGGATTCCATCAATTCCTGCTGACGGATCAGAAGTTCCATTTTTATCATTTCAACAGTTCGTTGAACCGATATGCGCAGAATTTCCTTTACCCCGATAAAATAAGGTTTCCCTTTATGAATCACGCAGGAATTGGGCGATTCGGAGCGCTCGCAATCCGTAAAGGCATACAATGCATCGATGGTTTGGTCGGGCGAAACACCGGGTTGCAGATGTATCAGTATCTCAACATTTTGCGCTGTATTATCATCAATTTTACGGATTTTAATTTTCCCTTTTTCGCTTGCCGCAATAATTGTGTCTATCAAATCGCCGGTAGTGGTTCCCCAAGGAATCTCGGTTATAATCAGCGTTTTTTTATCCTGTTGGGTAATACGGGCACGGATACGGATTTTACCACCCCTAAGACCATCGTTGTATTTCATGACATCGGCAAGTCCGCCAGTTGGGAAATCGGGGACCAATGTAAAATCTTGACCTCGTAGCACTGCAACTGAAGCATCGATCAATTCGATAAAATTATGTGGCAGTAGTTTGGAGGCAAGCCCAACAGCAATACCCTCTACACCCATTTGCAGCAGCACCGGGAACTTCATCGGGAGGTTGACTGGTTCTTTGTTGCGCCCGTCGTACGATAATTTCCATTTGGTTGTTTTCGGGTTAAATGCAACATCAAGTGCAAACTTCGAAAGCCGAGCCTCGATATACCGCGGTGCTGCCGAACTGTCGCCGGTAAGTATGTTGCCCCAGTTTCCCTGAGTATCAATAAGCAAATCCTTTTGGCCAATCTGCACCATGGCATCACCGATGGAGGCATCGCCATGTGGATGGTATTTCATTGTATTGCCAATTACGTTGGCAACTTTGTTATACCGGCCATCCTCAAGTTCCCACATGCTGTGCAGGATGCGACGCTGTACAGGTTTCAGCCCATCTAGAACCTCTGGCACAGCACGTTCGAGGATAACATACGAAGCATAGTCGAGAAACCAATTCTGGTACATCCCCGGTAAAAAAGTGGTGTGGTGCAATTCATCGGCATCGGACGAAACTGAATCTATTGGCAACAATTCCTCAGAATCATCGGCAGATAGTCTCTCCCCCGAAATTTCATCGTCAAAAACCCCTTCTGCCAATTCTTCGTTCTCGTCCATTTAAAACACTAATTATTAGTATGCCCAGGTAAAAATCGGTTTTGTTGAGTTTCTTCTTCAAATAAGGAAAATGTTGTATTCGACTAAACCAATAATTTCAGCAACAACATTTTACGCAAAATATCCATTAACCATTTCCCCATTAACTATTAACTAACCCCATTTCCAATTTTGCTGCAAAATTACTCTTAGTAAGTAATTTATAAAGTTTGCACATCTATTTTTTAAAGAATCTTATCAACAAAATTTC
>CAIRHD010000228.1 GCA_903878265.1 uncultured Bacteroidales bacterium
CCCCTCCGCACAATTGTTTTCCCCCTCCGCACAAGTATTTTCCCCGTCCGCACAATTGTTTTCCCCCTCCGCACAAGTATTTTTCCCCTCCGCACAAGTATTTTCCCCCTCAAGTTCTCGTTAGTCAGTCAGGGCTTCCAAAGTGAAACCCTCACTTACTTAAAGTCGGTTATTTTTAAAATATTTTCCTACTGAACTCCTCAACAAATCCACGCTTATTGGTTTCGATATATAATCGTTGCAACCCGCTTCGAGTGCTTTTTCCCTCTCATTGATAAGCGCATACGCTGTTTGGGCAATAATGATCACCTCCTTGTTGAACAACCTTATTTGACGTGTGGCTTCGTAACCGTCTAAATCTTTCATTTTTATATCCATCATTATCAGGTCGATGTCGGGGTTGTTTCGGCAAATTTCGAGGGCAGCATTCCCTGATTTTACCTTTATCATTTCCTTGCAATACCCTTTCAACGCCATGGAAATCAGCATTTCCGATGTCGGGTCGTCCTCGGCAATCAATATTTTGAGGCCAGATATTTCATTTTCCGTTTCGGCAACAGGAATCATGGCTGTACGAATTGGCTTTTCTTCGACCGGAACCTGGTAAGGTATGGTAAAATAGAAAGTTGAGCCTTTGCCTTCTTGGCTTTCCACCCAAATAGTACCGCCCAACATCTCGACAAACGCTTTTGAGATCGACAAACCCAAGCCTGCTCCCTGATATGCCCTGGAATCGGCTATATCGGCCTGAACAAAGCGCTCGAAAACAGCTTTCTGCCTGTTATCAGGTATGCCGATGCCTGCATCTTTTACATAAAATTCAAGTACAGGCAATGCGTTCCTTGACTCTGTTCCTATTTGAGATAAGGCGTTTCTTGTTTCTGTTTCTGTATGAGACAAGGCGTGCCTTGTCTTTACCAAAGCATACCCGAATTCTATAGCACCCGTATCGCTGTATTTAATGGCATTTTTAACCAGGTTGATGAGTATGGCATACAGTTTTTCGCGATCGGTGTATACCATTGCAGTTCTGCCCGACAATCCGTTTTTATACGAAAGCTCCATTCCCTTTCCTTCTACCTCGGGTTTGAAGAAAGTATAGATGTAATCGGTTTGCTCGTTGATGTTCGACAACTGCAAATCCACTTCCATCAAACCCGCTTCTATTTTCGAAATATCGACAATATCCTTTATGATGTTGAGCATACGAGCGCCGCTGGTTTCGATGATGGCGATATATTCCTGTTGCTCCTCGCCTGAAAGGTTGGGCGTTTTCAGTAGGCCTGCAAAGCCAAGAATGCCATTCATGGGTGTGCGGATTTCGTGGCTCATATTGGCTAGGAAAGCCGATTTTAGGCGGTCGCTTTCTTCGGCGCGATCTTTTGCTTTGATAAGCTCAGTAATCATATTTTTCTTTTCGGTAATATTTTCTTTTACTGCCAGGAAGAAGGAAACTTCGCCATTACTGTCGGCAATAGACGAAATAGATGCACTTTCCCAATACGATTCGCCATTTTTCTTTTTATTATGGAACTCGCCATGCCAAACATTTCCTGATAAAATAGTATCCCACAACTCACTGTAAAACTCTTTTGAGTGTTCGCCAGATTGCAGGATTCGAGGGTTTTTGCCTTTTGCTTCTTCGAGGGTGTATCCGGTTACTTCTGTAAATTTGGGGTTCACATATTCAATATTGCCTTCTTTATCGGTTATCACCACGGTGGCTGGGCTTTGGTCCATTGCACGGCCCAGCAGCTTTAATTCTTCTTCTGATTTTTTACGCTCGGTAATATCGATTCCTGTCCCCATCAGGTACCGTTTGCCTTGCGACTCGAAAGAGACAGCAGTGAAATAGTAGGGCAACTGGATGCCATCTTTTGTGAGAACAAACGCTTCGAGAGAACCGTGGCCATTCTGCATCACTCCATCAATGGCGTTCAGGGCCAACTGTTTCATATCCGTTTGATACCATTCGGTAACGTGGCGGCCATCAATTTCACCCGGTTCATAGCCAAAAAGTGTCGCTTGCTGTTTGTTATATAGTTCCAGTCGCAGTTCGGGGTAAGTGTAAAGGTAGAAAATCCCTGGAAGGCTGTCGATCACTGATTTTGAGAATATTTGCTCAAGCTGCAATGCATCTTCAGCTTTTTTGCGGTCGGTAACATCGCGCAGAACCCCTTCGTGGAAAAGTGTGTTTTTATTTTCATCCAATACCAGCCAGCCATGATCTTCTACCCACAATTCGGAGCCATCCTTCTTTTTCATACGGTAAACGCCGATTTCCGTTTTCCCTTCAAGCAACTCTACCATTTCGCGGTCGGCTTCCTCAAAATACAATTGTGTCTTGATGTCGATAGCCATCAATTCCTCCATGTTTTTGTACCCCAGCATGGTAGCCATTGCCGGGTTTACAGCAACAAACCTGCCGGCCTCGGTGCTTTTGTAAATACCATCGGGCAACTTCTCCACCAGTTCGCGGTAACTGGTTTCGCTTTTCTGTAAGGCTTCTTCTGCCAGTTTGCGCTCGCTAATATCCCTTATAGCACCGTTTATATGGCTTGTGTTGCCTTCTTCATCATACATCAACCGTGCGTTGACCGATGCGTATTTTGTTTCGCCCGATTTAGATTTTAACCTAATTTCATAATCCTTTAACTCGCCATTCCTGCTTATTTCACCTAACAGTTTCTCCCGGTCGCTTATGTCACAATACAGGTCGGAAACAGGTTTTCCAAGCAATTCTTCTCGTTCGATTCCGAGGAAATGATAACTGGATGGGCTAATATCGATGATTATCCCTTCGAGGTTGGTTTGATAAAAAACATCCTGAACGCTATTGAAAATGTTGCGGTATTTTTCTTCGCTTTCGCGCAAAGCATCCAAAGCCTGCTTCCTTTCGGTGATATCAACAAAACTGATCAATATTTCGGTCAATTCGCCGGTGTTGTCCAACATTGGAAATCCATTTACCATGAACCAGTTAATAGACTGAGTTGCCGGAAGAGTAACTCCCAATAAATAATTCTGAAAAGGTTTCTTCGTGTTTAAAACCAGGTTTACAGGATATTGGTCTAATGGAATCGGGTTAAGGTTTTCATCTACAAATCTCCATTCAGGATCAATCGCTTGTTTGCCGTGCATCTGTTCATTACTCAAACCAAGCAGAACCGATGCTCTTGGGTTGCTGAGGATTATAGAAGTATCGGGTGCATGTACCACTACCCCTGCTTCGAGGTTCATCAATAAGCCGCGGTATCTTTTTTCGCTTTCGATAATTGCTGCTTCCGCTTTTTTGCGTTCGCTTATATCGCGGATAATGCCGGTAAAAAATTTTCCTGAACTGTTTTCCCATTCAGCCAACGACAATTCGATTGGGAACTCATTCCTGTTTTTATGCAATCCCAACAATTCGACTGTTTTGCCAATTACACGGTGTTCGCCATCTGCTGAAACCCTTTCGAGACCCAACTGATGCAGTTTTTCATATTTTTGGGGAATGATCAATGTAAGCTTTTGACCTGTGATTTCGGCCTCGGCGTAGCCAAATATTTTTTCGGCACCGCGGTTCCAGCCTAAAACCAAGCCATTGCTATTGGTTGTAATAATGGCATCGTTTGCTGATTGGGTTACACTGCGGAAGCGTTCCTCACTTTCGCGTAAAGCATTTTCGACCAATTCGCGTTCGGCAAGTTCGTGTTGCAGTTCGCTGGTACGTATTGCCACCAAGGCAGCCAAACGATCATTTTCGTTGCGTTTTGCACTGTTGGCGGTTTTTATTTTCACCATGGCACGAATTTGGGCGGTAAGCTCGGTTTCGTCGATGGGTTTGGCCAAAAAAGCCTCTGCACCACATTCAAGCGCAAGGATACGGCTTTCCTTGTCGCCTTTAAGCGCGGTGATAAAAACTACAGGAATATCGCTCAAAGCATTGTCGGACTTTAACTTACGGCATACTTCAAAACCATCCATGCCGGGCATCACAATATCGAGCAAAATCAAATCGGGGTCTTCGGCGGCAGCCAATGCCAAGCCTTTTGCCCCGTTCAAAGCAGTAAACGTCCTCACGTCTGGAAACGATTCGTTTATCAAAGCATGTAAACTAATCAGGTTATCAGGGTTGTCGTCTATGGCCAGTATTTTGATTATCTTATTTCCCATAAAGTACTTTATTTATCGTGTTGAAAAATATCCTATCATCGATTGGTTTTGCAATATACGCATCAAATCCGTAAGCAAGTATTATTTCGCGATCGGATGTCATGGCACTTGCAGTAAGTGCAATTATTGGTATATGAAGCAATTGTGCATCTCTGCGTATGGCGCTGAATGCTTCTATTCCATCCATTTCGGGCAGGGCAATATCCATAAGCACAAAATCGGGCTTATGATTTTTAGCCATTGCCACACCTTGGCTTCCGTTAATGGCTTCGAGCACAACATAATTATCGGCTAATAAGGCCTTCACGGTAATCATATTGTCGGGATTATCTTCCACTACAAGCACAAGAGGCTTGCCTTCGATGTTTTGGAGTTGACGCAGCACATTTTCAGGCTCTGGCGTTTTGGGAGTAACCATTTCCCAAACTGCGTGGAGCAATTCGTCCCGGTTAACATCGCCTTTTTGGATAAGTTGATGCACGTTGTTTCGTTTCAGGAAACTAAGGTCTTCCTTGGTTATATGTTTCGCAGTCAATATCAAAACAGGGATGTTGGCGGTACGTTCAGCTTCGCGAAGGGTTTTAAGCACTTCGAAACCATCCATCCCTGGCATCATCAAATCCAAAATCATGGCATCGGGAACGGTAGTCTCAATAATTCCGAGGGCTTCGCTGCCGTTGTGCGCCAAAAGGATAGTATAGCCACTTTGGCTCAGTATATCCTTCAGTTGGATAATTGCAGGATCGCTGTCCTCGACCAACAGTATGGATTTTACTGCTGGAACAGAGGAAAACTTACTGGGAGCCGGCTTTAATTGATAAGTAAATTTGGCAGTAACTGCTTGGCTCACAATTTTATTTTCGGCTGAATAACGAAGCGGCAATAGTAAAGTAAACAAAGAGCCTTCGCCAATAATGCTATCAACAATGATGGTTCCGCCAAGCAGGTTGGCATATTTTTTCGCAATGGCAAGCCCTAATCCGCTGCCACCAAACCTACGTGAAGTACTGCCATCGGCCTGACGGAATTCGTCGAAAATATGGGGCAAATGGGCGTCATCTATACCAATTCCAGTATCGGAAACGCTTATTGAAATGCTGTTTTCACTTTTTTCCGCCGAAACTTTTATCGATCCGCTATCGGTAAATTTTACTGCATTGCCAATCAGGTTTTGCAAGATATGGCGGATTTTATCCGAATCGCTGCTTATATACAACTCCTGTTCGTTGTTGGTTTGCAAGAGATCAACATCCTTTTCGCTTGCCTGTGGATAAATCATGCTGATGGTTTCGGCCACCAAGTTGTTGATGTTGAATGTGGTGATTTCAATTTCTTCGCGTCCGGCTTCGATGCGCGAAATGTCCAAAATATCGTTGATCAATGCCAATAAATGTTTTCCGTTGCGTTCGATTACTTCAAGGTAACTGTATTCTTCGGCAGGGATTTGCTTTGCCAAACGCCTGTTGAGCACTCCCGACAAAGCAATTACCGAGTTGAGCGGTGTGCGCAGCTCGTGGCTCATGTTCGACAGGAAATTGGTTTTCAGTTTATTGGCTTCGTTGAGTTGCGATTTTTGTATTTCAAGTTCCATGTTGTGTTCCTCCAGCTCTGCCGATTGTGTGTACAATTCCATTTTCTGTGATTCCAGTTCGTGGTTTTGAAGCTCCAGTTTTGCAGAAAAAGTCTTTATCCGGCTATAAGCCAATATGCCTTCGATTCTTGCTGAGAGCAAATCGTGAATGTTCTCCATCATCTTAAGCGAAAGTTTGCTGTAAGAACTAATGGTGGCAAGCGAAATAATGGCAATGGTTTCGTTTGCTGCACTGATTGGGATGGTTATAATTTCGTGCGGGGTGAATTTGCCGTTCACCGTATTGAAAGCAAATTGTGAGTTTTTAGAAATGTTCTGAATGTGGTTGATCTTGTTTGAAGTAAGTGCCGAGCCAAACTCGCCTTCGCTATGGGTGGCAGAAAAGGATTTCCGGGCATTTTCGTCAAGGCCAATAGAATCGAAGTGGTCAAAGTTCTTTTTGTCATCGCTCAACAGATAAACGGCGGCCATTTGCGATCCGGTATGCATGGCAAGGGCGGCAAGTATGGCATAAAAAAAATCTTTTTCATCGTCTTCGCTCAGCATCAGGCGCGAAAGTATAGAAGCTTTTTCGTTGATCATAAGGCTTTCCTGTATGTTTTCGGCCAATGTATTGAACGATTCCGATAGTTTTCCGAACTCGTTTTTGGATTGGAACAAGCTTCGGGCAGCCAAATCGCCGTTGTGGAAATGCAGGGTAGCAGAAGTTAGCTCACCCAATGGGCTACGGATATTGCGCAACAGTAAGTAGTTGATTAAAAATGTAATCAATAGGATTATCGCCACTATTGTGATCAATTGATTTTGCAAAGCATCTTTAAGGTCTTGTGAATTTGACAATAGTTTTTCCGCTTTTTTTGTAGCAAACCGATCTACTCTGTCGATGGCATTTAAAATGGATTCAACCTGATTGCCAGCTATTCCATGCCGTTTAGTACGGTTGGCGGCTTGTTCAATATTCCCCGAATGTAAAATCCTGATGGTTTCGGCCCGCATGAATGAATATGTAACCAACGCTATCTTAACCGAGTCGATATCCTGCCGTGGGCCCAAATATTGGCTATAGAGGATTTGGACTTGCTCAAAGGCATCGGCTTCCCATCCCGACATCCTATTGATCGACACTTCCATATCTTCTTGACCGTATGAAATAAACAAGTCCTTCATATCGCGGTGAATGGAGAGTATATCGGCCCGTAAATCGCCAATCGCATTCTGTACCTTAAATGGGTGATCGTACATGGTACTGGTTTGGCTGTTGATCCGTTCGGATTGGAAATAGGAAGTTATCCCTAATGCAACAACTAAAACAAGCATGGCTGCGAAGCTTATTTTAAGTTGTGTTCCGATGTTGAGGTTTTTTATGTTCATGGGTTGGGTGTTTGCTTGTTTATTAAATTGCTTACCACAATAGACACATAAGGTCACAATAGGTTAGTGTTTTTAGTATCGTTAATCGATGTTGTTTAAGATTGGCACGCGTATAACGCTGATGCAAGCAACGCTGATATGCGCTGATTCCTAGTATCATTAACAGTTTTTATCCACGGTTGAAAATCCATTTAATCCCCGTTCCATTATTTATCCGTTTTTATCCGAGTTGCTTGCACCCGCTTTATTCGTGTTCCATTTTTATCGGGGTTCTATATAAATCTGAGTTCCTTTAAATTCGCGTGCCTTTATCTCCTAAATACCCCCGATTGAGGATAAACCTCCTTATACCCAAACCGAATTAAAATCTCCCTTTCGGTTTCGCCGGTAATCAGGAAACCGTCTTTGTGGAGTCCATTGCTTACTTTTTCGATTATCTTTTCACGTTCTTCGTTTTTATAATAAAACAACAGGTTAGCGCATACCACCAGGTCGAAATCGCCGAAAATACTTGCTGGCGGACTGCTATATTGCTCATTGAAAAGGTCGAAAACCGAGAAATCTATGTTGTTTTTTAATTCCTTTTTCACCATATAGGTATTGCCATGTTTATCGAACCACCTGGAAACACGTTTCAAAGTAACGTTATCCAAATCGGAAGCCATGTATTTCCCTTCATGCGCTTCGTGTACCTGCAATTGGCTTTGGTCGGTAGCAAAAATGCGGTATTTCAATGCTTCCTGTCTGCGCTCCTTGATTTCCTCCATTAAAATGGCAAGGCTATAAGGCTCTTGTCCGGCAGCACAGGCACACGACCAAATACGGACTTCGCTTTTGTTGCTGTCTTTTTGTTTTTGCACAATCAAAGGCAGAACAATCCTTTCCAAGACGGAATATGTAAGCAGGTTGCGAAAAAACTCGCTGTAGCTTATCTGGAACGATTCGATAAAACGGCTGGCTTCATCGAGGCTCTTGTCGATGAGCAAAAAGTAATCGCCGAAGGCTTGGCAAAGGGTTTCCTTCATCCTTCGATGTAGCGTTTTAACAAAGAAAGTTTCATCGTACCTCGATATATCAACATGCGAACCATGCATCGCAATTGCTGATTTTAAAAGCAACAATTCTTGCCGGTTAGGTTGTTGAATGTGTTTTTGGTTCATGACTGCACTAATTTATAGCAAAACCCCTGCCTGGGAAATTGGCTGCAAACGTAAAAAGTTTTTACTGTTTTTTAATCGAACCCCAATAATAACAATGTGTTTGCAGCTCGTCTTGTATTTTGGCAAAAGCTTTTTTAAGGAAGAAACCTGAAAAAATAAACAGATTTATCCCTTTACAAATATAGGAAAAACTCTCTTTGAAAGTTGATATGAATTAATAATTTGGCAATTAATTATTCCAGTATTCCAACTTCTGCCAAACCCCTGTACAAATGGCATTGCAGTGAGGTTTTTCGTGTCCCTTTTTATCAGCTAAAAGCGATGCAATACCCACCTCGGAGGTATATACAGGCAGTCCTCATACTACCTATACCCACCTTGGAACTACATACAGGCAGTCCTCATACTACCTATACCCACCTCGGAACTACATACAGGTAGTCCTCATACTACCTATACCCACCTCGGAACTACCTACAGGCAGTACTCATACTACCTATACCCACCTCGGAACTACATACAGGCAGTCCTCAAACTACCTACACCCACCTCGGAACTACATACAGGCAGACCTCATACTACCTATACCCACCTCGGAACTACCTACAGGCAGGGTTCGCCATACCTTTACCCACCTTGGAGGTACATATAGGTAGGGTTTGCCCTACCTTACCTACCTTGGAAGTACATACAGGCAGGGTTCGCCCTACCTTTACCCACCTTGGAGGTACATCAGGTAGGGTATGCCCTACCTATACCTACCTTGGAGGTACCTATAAGTGAATACAGTTTAGTAAAGCTTAAATGGACTTAGGGTCAAGGGTCAATGAATTTCGGTTTTTGGTCTGCCAAGCAGAATTTGATGTTCTTCAAAAATCAAAAACGTATATTGTGCTATTAAAGCTGAGCGATGGTTGCAGAGCGATAGTCGCGGCAGCAGTAGGAGCGATAGCAAATCGAAATATGATTATTCTTAATTCGGTTCTTCCACGAATTGAATGGTTTTGGTTTATTAAAGGGTCGGATGACCAAAAACGGGAGACCGATGCAATTAAAAACTTGTTATTGCATTCTATCAACATGGTTAAGCTGACAAAGTGTCTGATTCAAATTTCATTGCGTCCCTACGGGACTTAAGAATGCTTGAGGCTACCTTTTTCTACCAATATTGCGTCCCTACGGGACTTAAGAATGCTGAGGCTACCTTTTTCTATCAATATTTCGTCCCCTACGAGACTTAAGAATGCTGAGGCTACCTTTTTCTACAAATATTGTATTTGATAGCACAATTTACCTGAAGCACTGTCCCATAGGGACAAGATATAGGTAGAAAGCAAATTACAAATAGGCTAAAAGTCCCGTAGGGACGATATATATCCGGATTTGCAGCGTTTATAATCTTATTTAATAATACAAAAGTGATGGTGATAATTAGTTTTTAAGGTACTTCCTTCAATATAAATTTACCACCAAATTAACAGTAGAACCCTTAGTTCGATGCCGTTTCTATACCCAAACGACATTGGAAACCCAATATTAAAACCCTTCCTGTTCCCCGCCATCGCCATTGGCGGCATCTTTTGTCGGTTTTTTGTTGTAATTGTTTATTTTGAGCAATATGCCGGCATATAAAACCCTCGATTCGCGGTAACGCATACTTTCGGAAGTGAAATTGTTGCCGGTAGTGGTTTCGTAAAATGTGCGTGTATTGAAAATATCTGTCAGGCGGAGGGTGAGCGAGAGTTTGTTCTTCAAAAAATCCTGACGGAAGGAAGCATCGGCATAATATTGTTCTTTATGGTATTCCTGAACAGATTGGGTTGGCGAATTGTAGGAGGCTATTACCTGTAGCGAAGCATCTTTCCAAGGGATAAACGACATATTTAACCTCGAACTCCACGACAACAAATCCGAGCCTTCGATATTTTCTTCCGGTATGGCACTCATCACATCGCGGAAAACGGAAAAGTTGGCATTTAGCTTCGACCATTTTGTGGGGTTCAGGGTACCGATAACTTCCATGCCATACGAGGTTTTGGTATTTATGTTCATGGGCATGGTGAGGGTAATACCATCGCCTATTACGCGGCTAATATCTTCAACCACGTCCTTGGTATGGTTATAGAAAACGCTTGCGCTCAACGAACTGCTTTTCCAATATTGCTCTACGCCCATTTCGAAGGAAGTGGAGAATTCGGGCTTTAGTGCGGGGTTTCCGGTTTCTATCCTCGCGGAATCGGAGAAATCGATATACGGGTTAAGTTCGCGGGGCGATGGCCGTTCCACCCTTCGGCTATAACTAAACTGCAATTCCCGCTGTTTTCCCAAATCGTATTGAAAGTGCAGCGATGGATAGAAACTGGAATATGAACTGTTGAAGTTGGAATCGATCAATGCTACCCTTGATATTGTATAAACCTGCTCAAATCGCAAGCCTGCCTGGTATTTCAACTTACCAAGCGCACCACCATACAAGCCATACACAGCATACAATTGATCGGTGTAATCGTAATGGTTGGCCAAATCTTCCTGGCTCACAAATTTGCCTGTCGAATAATCATAATTGCTGTAATCGTACCGCATGGCCATATCGCGCAAAGCAACTTTGTACCCTGCTTCTATGCGGCCATCTTCGTCCATTGGATAAATATAATTGCCCTGGAACGTGGCAGCTTTATTGTCGTTGCGTGCAATGTTTTGTTGTAGATAGGGCAAACCAATAGGAGAAGAACCTTCGGCATCATAATCTTGCGTAGCTATATCGTTCCCATTTTCCATATTGTTGATACTAAAAATGATGTCGTTGGTGTATTCCCTGCCTTTTTGTGGAAAAAGGTGCTTGTAGGAAAGTGTATAGTCGTTGGCATCCACCTTGCGGTGACTGTTATTTTGCCTTTCGTAATAGCGGGTCAACGAGTTGGCAAAGTCATATTGGCAATTCTTTGTAAGTCCATCGGAATTGAAAGCCATTATCCTGTGTTGCACACTAAATGTTAGATTGTTGCGCGTATTAATATAATAATCCAGCCCTCCACTAAGGCTCAGCATATTACGGTCTTGGGTTCCATGCTGCCATTGTTTCAATGTACTTGTTGTATCATTGTAGGTGCTTGTTTGCGTATTTTCCATTGATGCTTTGGTATGGTTCATCCTACCGTCGGCCCCAACAAATAGGTTGAATTTATCGCGGCGGTAATTCAAGTTTAGCGAACCGTTGTATTTCTCGCCGGTACCAATATTGCCCGAAACCATTCCATTAAACCCTTGCAGCGCTTTCTTTTTCAGCACAAGGTTGATGATGCCAGTGGTTCCATCGGGATCGTAACGTACCGATGGATTGGTAATTACCTCAACACTTTCGATAGCGCTAGCCGGTATCTGGTTTAGGATGTCGCTTGCCGAAAGTCCAGCCTGGGTCGAGGGTTTTCCATCAATCAATAAGGTAATATTTGGATTGCCACGCAAGCTAACATTGCCTTCGGCATCAACCGAAACCGAAGGCACATTTTCCATTACATCGGTTGCAGTGCCTCCACCAATTGCCATACTTTTGTCAATGGCAATTACTTTCTTATCTAAATTGTTGGTGATAAGTGCTTTTTGCGAGGTTATCACAACACCCGACAACGACGACGATGTAGGCTGGATAAAAATAGTGCCAAGTTTGATGTCGGCATTTTTTGCCGAAACATTCACATTAGGGATCTTTTTACTTTCGAAGCCAATAAACTGGATACGAACATAGTATTTTCCGGGGGCAAGTCTTTCGATCAGGAACTTACCTTTAGAATCTGAGGTTGTACCTGTAACGATGGCGTTGTCGGAAACGCGATAAAGCACTATGCTGCCAAATTCAACAGCTTGTTTGGTAGATGAATCACGAAGGGAACCTGTTACCACCCCAAATCCTTCCTTGGATCCGGGATTGCCGTTTGCGTTTTTATTGCCTGTTTGCTGTGCGTTTATGTGGGTAAATGGAACAAAAAAAAAAAAAAAAGAGAAAAGCACTATAACTAAGGTGAGCCTGAAATTCGTCATGAATAAATGTTTGTTGTTATATGACTTGGTAGGGAGCATAAGGTTTAAGCTGTTATGGATGGTAACTTTTATGGATGGTAACAGGGTGCGAAATTATAGTTTTTACACGCATGAATTGGATTTTAGGATTTTTTGGCATTGCCCACAAACTTTGAATCTTGGATATGGAAAATATGGAATTCTAACCAATTGTCGGAATTACGGGCAACGATTATTCTATCAGATTAAAACTCAGCACCAATTTTGATGTTTATTTGCCTCGGCGTAAGATAATTTGGTACGCCATATTGGTTGTTGTTGAAATCGCGGACATAGGTATAAGAAATTGTATTGTACAACTGAAGCAGGTTGAGGATTTCGGCTGTTATCCACAACGATTTGAATCCCTTGAAGAAGCCTGTTCTTGGTTGCAAAGCTTCGCCCCCGATTATTTGTTTCGATAAACCAATGTCAACCCTACGGTAAGCAGGAATGCGTTTTGTGTGGGTGTGTAAGGGTGTATTTGGTGCGCCAGTCGGCATACCACTGCCAAAATACAATCCCAGGTTCATCTTAAAAGTAGGATCCATGGGCAGGAAATCCTGAAAAAACAATCCAAAAGTAATGCGCTGATCGGTTGGGCGCGGTATATAACCAGGATAAATTGTTGCCGAATCCACGGCCACTTCATCAACAGTAACACCTGGATGAATTACTTGTCCCTTTGCGTTGTAGTATTCTTTGTACTTATCATCGTAGAGGTCTTCTGCAGTTTTTAAGAACGACAAACTTGCCCACGACTCCACGCCTTTCACAAAATCGCCATTCACTTTCAAGTCAATCCCATAAGCATACCCCTTGGAACCGTTAATCCCTAAATATTGGATCCTCACATTGTCAACCTGATATGGCACCAAATCAGTGAGCTTTTTGTAATACATTTCAGTCACGAATTTGAAAGGTCGCCCCCAGGAAACAAAGTTCCAGTCGCTGCCAGCCACAAATTGCAGCGACTTTTGTGCCTTCAAATCGGGGTTGATTTCACCTTTAAGGTTTCGCAATTCGCGATAAAAAGGAGGTTGGTAATAATATCCTGCCGAAAAGCGGAGCATAATATCCTTTTCCCATTGTGGTTTGTAGGATAAGCTTAATCGTGGGCTTACAATAAATTGATTGTTATAATCCCAATATTGGAAACGCACGCCGGCTGTAAACGATAACACGGTGGAATCCCCATCCAAAGTCCATGTATTTTGGGCAAAAGCTGTATATCGGTTCGAATTCAGGCTGGCAGCCGTTTGTAAATGATAATTCAAAACAAAATCAGTTAAATTCCCGGCCTCTCCAGGATTACCAGGATGGCTGGGCAGGGAAT
Organism: uncultured Bacteroidales bacterium; assembly: GCA_903878265.1. Lineage (GTDB taxonomy): Bacteria > Bacteroidota > Bacteroidia > Bacteroidales > UBA4417 > UBA4417. The sequence goes on from CAIRHD010000228.1 coordinate 13,673, forward strand.
AACCAGCCGAATCAATGAGTTGCCACTCGTTTATCCTGTCGTCGATTATTTCGTGCTGGTATTTTATGCCCCAAAGTGCATAACTATTGCCCTTGGAATAGCTGTACCGGTTCTCGGCGTTCAAAACAGTAATATCCAATTGGTTGCGGGCATGGTTGAAAAAACCGCCCACTCCTTTGGTTTCAACAACTTCGATAGAATCGTTGGTTGCTGGCTGGTTATCGAGCAATGCAATATAATACTGGGCTAATATATCGAAAGATTCCGTTTCGCGCGAATTATACACCGAGCCAATCCAGCGTACCTGTAAGTTCTTTGTTGCTTTTTGTGTAAGGGTAATTGCACCCATGCGGCTGGTATATTTATCTGCCTCGCGTCCATCAAAATAAATTGTCAGCCTCAAAGGGGTGAACAAAGTGCCAAATCTGGTTTCTCGTGATTCTGGGACAAGGTTGTAGGTATTGGATGAAACATATCCCAGAACCGAGAGTTCAAGTTTTTCGTTCAAATTATACGTCAACAACGACTGGAAATCAAGAAATACCGGTCTATAACTTCCTTTGGTTTCGAGCGAGTTGAGCAGGTACTGATTTGTTTTATACCGACTACCCGCCAAGTATGTAAACCGCTTGTTTTTGCTAACCCCCTCGATGTGTGCGGCTGCTCCCAAAAGGCTGGCAGAAGCCGAAGCTGCAAACTTTGTCGGTCGCTTATACCTGATATCCAATACACTCGACATTTTATCCCCATAACGGGCTTCGAAACCACCTGTTGAAAATAACACTGAAGAAACCAAATCCCCATTCAGGAAACTAAGCCCTTCCTGTTGTCCGGAGCGCACCAACAATGGACGGTAGATTTCGATATCATTTACATAAACTAAGTTTTCATCATAATTGCCGCCCCTCACCGAATATTGCGAACTGAGTTCATTGTTTGAAACAACACCCGGCATGGTTTTCAACAAAGCTTCCAGCCCACCACTGGCTGTTGGCAAGGCACTTACAGTTCGTGGATCGATTCGGGTAAGGTTGGTGCTGCGCAAATATTTATCCTCTACTACTATGCTTCCCAATTGGGTTGCAGTTGGGAGCAAGCTACGGTTGACCCTGAGCTTTTCGCCCGCATTTACCCTTATAGAAGCGGTATCGGTTTTGAAACCGATGAACGAAAATACAACTTTCAGTGGTTTTGCTGCTTGTACTTGTAAGCTATAACTTCCGTCGGGTGCGGTGGTTGTTCCTCCAGGATAACCTAAAATACTGATACTTACAAGTTCTACTGCCAGATTTTTATCGTCGGTAACTTTACCGAATATCATGCCAATCTGCTGTGCAGAAGCAATATTGCCCAAAAGCAGAAAAACGAAAAAAGGAAATGTCCTGAGAAAATTAAAATATGGGTAGGAAGTGCGTTTCAAATGTATATGGCTTATTAAATCTTTATTCAGGTGAGACTTTCAAAAGACAAATAACGGCATTTTTATGATAGTAGTATATTGGGTTAATGTGATAATGTGGTATTGTGATAATGTAGTATTGTGGGGATTTGGGGATGTGGGAATATTAAAATGGTTAAAAACAGGCTACATCTTATTTTAGTATGACCTGCTTCTATCAATACTTTTTCTTGAAATCGCCTCGTTTCCATGCTTTTATGAATTTTGCCCATGCTATTGGGTTCAACAGGTTATTTGGCATGGTTTGGCCGTTGTAATACAGTTTATCAGCTTGGTTGCTCATATAATTGTGGTAGCTTTGGCCAGAGGTGTAGCCATAACGCTCCGGATCGTAGTTGCGGCCATAAATCTCGCGCATTTCCATATAAGCCAAGTTGCGTCGGGCTATTTCAATATCATCATCTGGAATCTGAAGAGTAAGGAAAGCATGCCTGAACTGATCCTTGCTGGGCCAGGGATAAATTACGGTTTCGGTAAGCATAACCGTATCCGACGACATCACCTGAATCAATGAATACCGGTTATCGGAAAGTGTATCCGGAATATGGAACAAGCCCGATTTGTAGCCAACAGCCGAAAAGGAAATCAGGTCGTTTTTGTGTACCACGATGGAGAAAAAACCCAAAAAGTCGGACGTAGTGCCACGCCCGGTTTTTGCAACCGTGATATTGGCAAAAGGCACAGGCCTCAAACTATCTGCCGTTACAACCACACCCGAAAACTGCACAAGGTCGTAAATCCGCTGCGCTTGTGCTTTAATGGCGGCGAGCGAAAGTATGATAAATAAGGGTATCGTTAAGTATGCTTTCATCAGGTGCAAAGATATTTCTTTTACTTTGCCAAAATAAGCATAAGCTTGTTTGATTTCAAAAATTATGTTAAACTGCTGAGAGAGGCAACAAAAAAAGCTGTCACCCAAAGGGATAACAGCTCTGTCAATGCTTTTTACAGTTTTCTATTTGTTAACCAAAAAACCGTTTTCGCGGGCATCTTTCAAACAAGAAGAAATTCCGTTTTTGTTGATCGTCCTCAATGCAGAGGTAGAAACTTTCAATGTTATCCACTTATCTTCTTCAGGAATATAGAATCGTTTAGTTTGAAGATTTGGGTAAAACCTACGTTTGGTTTTAATATTTGAATGGGAAACTTTGTTCCCTACAATCATTTTCTTTCCGGTTAATTCGCAAATTCTCGACATAGTTTTGGGCTTTTCAAAATGGAGTGCAAAGGTCTGTATTATTTTGTAAATATCAAAACATTCTAAAAAAAAAGTTCAATTACTCATTATAAATTGATGCAAACGGCTGATTGCTATCCTTATATATCTGATAAACAAAAAGATGAATATCTAATAAGCAGTTGGTCAAAACCTAAGTTGGACAAAAGAGAAGAACAATATTTAGGTTTCACCTCATTAAATTTTTGCTTTTTGGAGATTGCTTTGAAGTGATTTATTGCCAAAAGTGTTTTGATTACCTGAAGATCCATAAGTATAGTCTATTCCGAAATCACTGCGAAGCCTGCCGACTTGGCACAAAGTCCCTGATTTTTTATTGCGTTTACAATCTTGTCTAACTCTATTACGTGAGCCTTGCTTGGCGACTTAATGGCATTTCTTCATTTTAGGGATTTTGGAAGAGACTCAAAGAACAATTGTTGGTTTTAAAAAAATAGAGCACCTTAATTTCAACCATTTACATTCAATCAAATAATCCCTAAAAATCTCTTACTTATTATTGAAATCCGACATGGTTTGTTTGGCTCCTGCCAGCACAAAACTTTTAATAATTGAAACAGCGGTTTCGATGCGTGGGACAAGGTTTTTTTCTTCTTTTGTTGACCAGCGGCCCAGCACATATTCGACCTGAAAGCCGCGTGCATAATCCTTGCCAATGCCAAACCGCAACCGCGACCATTCAGCGGTTTGAAGGGTTTCGATAATATGGTTCAATCCATTGTGGCTGCCACCGCTTCCCTTGGCACGCAAACGCAAAACACCCAATTCGAGGTCAATGTCGTCAGTAATCACTAAAATATTTTCGATGGGGATACTTTCCTTGTCCATCCAAAATTTCACAGCTTTACCGCTCAGGTTCATGTATGTGGTAGGTTTTAGGATAACAAGAAGTTTGTTCTTGATTTTGGCCTCTGCCATAAACGCATGCCGCTCGATTGCGAATTTCACACTTAATTCTGCAGCCAACGCATCCGCAACAATAAATCCAATATTGTGCCTGGTATTTGCATACTCATCGCCAATATTGC
>CAIRHD010000229.1 GCA_903878265.1 uncultured Bacteroidales bacterium
AAAATGCAGTGGTTTGTTCAATTGGCAAGCCATTTTTTGAATTATTGGATCCGGCAACTATAAAGCCGTTTTTTGATGCCTCGCCGCTAAAAAGGTTAACCGGCAACAAGCCATTTCCATGCGAATCGAATAAAATTAGTACCGGACAAGATTTGTTTTTATCATAATTGGATGGCAGAAACAAGGAATAGGATTGGCTTGTATCAGAAACACAGATAATTTTTGGATACACCTTTCCCATTTCAAATTCCTGTGTGTTGCTTTTATGTCCTGAAGCACAAGAAGTTAGAACATAAGAAAGCAACAAAATGGAAGCAAATGCAGAACTAAATTTTGCCATAAAACACGATGAAAAAGGCTTGTAAAAATTATTTTGTACAAAGTTCGCTTTTTCATGTAATGTAACAAAATAATGTATATTTGACACCGCACTTTAATAGCAATATTTAAAGCAGTATGTCAGACTTTAAGAAGTGGTTATTCAGGAATATTAAGAAAAGGGATGAATTCGAAAATTCATTTTCATATTGATTTTCAACTTATTAATATAATTTTTCTTAATCATTACACCCATGGAATTACCTTTCGCAGAACCCTACAGAATAAAAATGGTGGAAACCATACGTTGCAGTACGCGCGAACAACGCGAGCAATGGATAAAAAATGCCGGATACAATCTTTTCAACCTGCGAAGCGACCAGGTATTTATCGACTTGCTCACCGATTCGGGAACCGGGGCAATGAGCGATAAACAATGGAGCGAAATGATGCTTGGTGACGAAAGTTATGCCGGAGCTTCTTCATTCTACAAACTACAGGCAGCTGTAAAGGATTTGCTTGGCTTCGAATATTTTTTGCCAACACATCAGGGCAGGGCTGCCGAAAACGTGCTTTTCAGTGTTTTAGTGAAAGAAGGGAATGTGGTACCTGGCAATTCTCATTTCGACACAACCAAGGGGCATATCGAATTCCGCAAAGCGAAAGCCATTGATTGCACCATTGATGAAGCATTTAACACCACCATAGATCACCCATTCAAAGGCAACATCGACCTTGGGAAACTTGAAGATGTACTTAAAAAATACCCACGGGAGCAGGTTTCCATGATTGTTGTTACTGTTACCTGCAATTCGTCGGGAGGGCAACCTGTTTCCATGGCCAACCTCAAAGCTGTTAAGCAATTGGCTGAAAAATACTCCATTCCTGTGATTTTTGATTCGGCACGCTTTGCCGAAAATGCCTATTTCATTAAGACCAGGGAAGCCGGACAACAAGACCGCAGTATCCGTGAAATTGTGGCCGAAATGTTTTCGTATGCCGATGGCATGACCATGAGCAGCAAAAAAGATGCTATCGTTAACATTGGCGGCTTTATCGCTTTGCGCGATGCCGAACTTTTCAGGCAAGCTTCTGTGTTCAATATCATGTTCGAGGGATACCTAACCTATGGCGGGCTTGCAGGCCGCGACCTTAACGCTATTGCCCAGGGTTTGTATGAAGCTACCGATTTCGATTATCTGAAATCGCGCGTTGGTCAGGTAGCTATCCTTGGCAGCAAACTCACCGCTTTTGGTGTTCCAGTTCAACAACCATACGGGGGGCACGCAATATTTGTTGATGCAAGCAAAGTGCTTTCGCATTTGCCTAAAGAACATTTCAGGGCGCAAACACTGGCAGTTGAATTATATATTGAAGCAGGCGTGAGGGGTGTTGAAATTGGCGCGATTATGGCCGACCGCGATCCTGTAACACGCGAAAACCGCTACCCTGAACTCGAATTGTTACGCTTGGCCATTCCCCGCCGGACTTATACCAACGACCATATAAACTATGTGGCAGTTGCCATGGGCAATGTGTACGAACGCCGAAACCAAATAACAACCGGGCTTGCCATTGAACAGGAAGCACCAATTCTTAGGCATTTTACGGTAAAATTGAGGAAGATATAAGGTTAAGTTCCCTCCGAAAACCCCAAAAATGAGAAATGACATAAATCGGTGTGCTGAGTGCCACACTGAGCTTGCCGAAGTGCCTGCCGAAGCAATACCATGGCAAAAAGCTTCACAAAGTATTGTTAGTCTGCTTTATAATCTTAGTGAAACTTAAAGACTTAGTGCCACTTCGGCATGCTAAGTGCAACACTTTCAGGTAAAAAAAGACTTTTCGAAGTGGACTCAAAGCTTAAATTTGAAGAATTATGAATTTCATGGTGAATGGAAGTATCGATTAAGCCCCCAAGATAATAGTTAATGACCATTATATTTCAGATCCAAAGATACACACAATATTCTATTGCAGACTGCTTTCTGTAATAGGAAACAAGATTTTACTATTGGCGAAGGTTAACAATAAAAAAGCCGGCTCAATGAACCGGCTTTTCTTAAAACAAAAATCATTACCGTTTAGTACCCTTCGTTCTGCTGTCCTTTTAATGCTGGGTTTGCTGTCATTTCCCTGTCAGGAATAGGATAAACCAATCTTGGGTCGTTGTAAGGCAATGTGCCAATATTATGTTTCAGGCGTTTCATATCATGGAGCTTGAAGCCTTCGTGAGCCAGTTCAAGCCTTCTTTCGAGGAGGATATCATCGAGAGTTACCGATGTGGCCGCCGCCAAACCGGCGCGTGTATGAATCATATTATAATCATCAACCGGGGTATTGCCTACCGAAGTTCCCAAACGTTGGTTGCATTCAGCTCTCACCAGGTACATTTCGGCCAGCCTGAAAAGGTTAACCAAACCATACATGGTATTCCATTTACCCGAACGCATTGCATCGTTACCACTCCAGAACAAACCAAGCCGCTGATCGGCAGGGTCGTACAAGCTCAAGTGGCCATCAAGTATTTCGATATCCCCGTCCCTTCCGCCATATTCGGTAGTTGACCAAAATTCGGTCATTTGGTTAATGCCATCGGCAGAAGTAAATTTTGAAGAAAAAATATCCTCCGACGAATATTCCTCATTATTGAAAGCTTCGGCATAAGTAGCCGTAAGCGAATATATCTGGGAACTTATCACTTTATCGGCGGCATCGCGGGCCTTATCGAAAGCGCCTTTCTGCAAATAAACACGTGCCAACAAGGCGTTTGCGGCACCACTGGTAGCATAATATGGCGAAGTGCCATCAGGGCGCACCTGTGGAAGTATTGCTGCTGCACGCTCCAAGTCTTTCAGTACTTGTGCATAAACTTCTTCAACCGTGTTGCGGCCAACGAAGTTATCGTTGCCAATTGCACCGGTGGGCGTCAGCACAAGCGGAACCCCTAATTGTGGATTTGCTGCTCCAGGCTCATAGTTTTTCCCAAAAAAGCGAACCAGATCGAAATACATAAAACTACGCAAAAACAAGGCTTCGCCTTCCACAATCTCCCTGTCCTCGGCGTTCACAACCGTTAGTGCCGATAAAACATTGTTGCAGATGTTTATGCATTTGTAGCTATCGAGCCATTGGTATGTAATTTCTCCATTTGCGGCAATAATCTGGTGGTTATATATTTCGCGCGGACCATTGTAGGTGCCTTGCCACGAAATTTCACCCGTTCCGCCCGTTAGTTCTGAATTGCGGAGAATGCACCCGCCGTAAATCCCTGAACTCCGCATTATGGCATAAGCGCTCACCATTACTGTTTTAACATTGGCATCATTGCTTAAAGCAAGTTCCTGATCAAGGTTTTGCTGCGGCTTCAGGTTAAGGAATTTCTCGCACGAACTGCCTACAACCAGCAGGGCGAATACGAATATTATTGATTTTATCTTTTTCATAACGTATTTGTCTTTATTTGATTATAAGCCTATGTTTATTCCAAATGTGATCGAACGTGGCTGAGGTGCAGAATAAAAATCGACACCCGATACAACATTATCAACAACAAAGTCGGACGAAACTTCCGGATCCCATCCGATATACTTTGTAAAAGTCATGAGGTTCTGTCCCTGAAGGTAAAACCTTATATTGCTCAACTTAGCTTTACTGGCAATAGATTGAGGCAAGGTATAAGCAAGTGTTAATGAGCGGAGTTTCAGGTAAGCACCATCCGATAAATATCGGCTGCTCCTGCCTTGGTCGCCGTTGCTGTATCCTAAGCGGGCTTGTGGAACATTGGTAATGTCGCCCGGATTTTTCCAACTACCAAGCTGATCAACAGTTTGGTTGTCGTACCAGGCAGCATTGGCAGCCATGTAAGGGTCGCCGGTAAGGTGGATTTTGTTGCCATTAACGCCTTGGACCGTAAATGAAAGCTCAATGCCTTTATACTCTAATGTATTTGTGATTGCTCCCATGTAATCGGGGGTTGGATGGCCAAGCGAAATGAAATTTGCTTGAGCAAAATCGTTTGTTGTCGAATCGCCACTAATGATATTTCCATTATCATCCTTATTGTTCCTATACCAAATTGCGTCTCCGTTTGCTGGGTCAACACCAGCATATTCGGCACCATAGAAAACACCTAAAGGATCGCCAACTTTTACCACATTCATAAATCGGGAACTTCCCTGATCTATCATATCCTGGCCACCCAGATCGGTAACTTTGTTTTTATTTATCGAGAAATTAAAGGAAGCGTTCCATTTGAGTTCACCTGTGAGTATGGAGCCATTTAGAACAAATTCCCATCCTTTGTTTTCCACAGAACCTATATTTTGCATCTGCGTGCTGAAACCGCTTGTTCCCGGCACAGGCACTGCAAGCAAAAGGTTGTCGGTTTTCTTCACATAATAATCAATCTCTCCCGAAAGCCTGTTTTGCAAAAAACCAAAATCAACACCAAAGTCAACTTGTTTGGTCGATTCCCAACCAAGGTCTGGGTTAGCGATTTGTGATGGTACAAAACCTGGTTGTCCGTTATAAGTATTTACACCATACAAGCCCATATAACTAAAATTGCCAATCCCGGCATTTCCGGTCATACCATAGCTGGTACGGATTTTGAGGAAGCTCAACGTTTTATTGCCTGCAAGGAAGTCCTCTTTGGTCAAAATCCATCCGGCCGAAACCGCGGGGAAGAAACCGGAACGTTTGTTTTGGCCAAACCTCGAAGATTCGTCAATGCGACCGGCAAGTGTGAACAGGTATTTGCTTTTGAAATCGATGGTGGCCCTTGCGAAATACGAAAGGAAAGCGTATTCGTTTACGGTTTGTGAACCATCTGTTATTAAACCGGCACTCGCCAGGGTCTTTAAATCATCGGTAGGGAAATTTTGTCCTTCTACCCAGGTATTGTCAACCCCAGTTTTCTGAAATTCGGT
>CAIRHD010000230.1 GCA_903878265.1 uncultured Bacteroidales bacterium
CTGGTTAAAAAGCGGCTGTCCGCTAAAATTTGTACTTTTGCCCATGGTTACGTTTTTTGCTTCGTAACTTCAAAGGTAACCATACCAGGTTAACCGTAAAAAGCTAACCTGGTTTTATTTTTTTTACCGGACAACAGTGAAAACAAATATAAAATTTGAAATGATTAATTACCAATATTATATGATTGCACAGCTGGATGTATTTGTCTTAACACCTATCTAAAAAGGACTTTCATTTCAAAACCTCAAATTAGCAGAAAAGAAATAATAGAACCCAAAAAAAAGTTAATTGTAGGGCTACATAAAATCGTTATCCAACACGACAAACACTTCATTATCCATTGCCAAGCCAAGCATGGAGGCAGCTTTTCCACGGTTTACGGCAATTTGAAGATAGCCATTGGAAGCGATCAAAGCACAGGAATCGCCTTCGCGCACATCGCCATACGCCCTCACAAGCTTTATCGTATCTTTTTTATATATAATTTGTATTGCTTTCTTGTCGAAACATTCGCGGATATAAGTATCAGTAATATTGATGAATACATTTTCGTAATGATCAATGTGCATCACTTTTCCACGAATGGCCTTCCTGTCGAAATTGGGCTGCAAAAGGGTTTTAACATTGAGCGATGGCAGGCGTGAGCCTAATTCTTCTATAGCGGTACCTTGAGCAAGCATGGCCGCAATCTTAACAAATCGGTCGCGTGTAGGGAAAGTAAAACAGCTCGAATCCTGAATTACTGAGGTTAAAATAATCATCTCCGGCTCGCGGTTTAGGATCAAGGAAAGCAAACCTGTGTCGGCACCAATAAAATAATGGCCTTCCGATTTCACGATCACATGTGGGTGTTTTTCCGACTCAACAGAATCGACTCCTATAATATGTATGGTACCTTCCGGAAAAGAAGGCCAGGCATTCCGCATCACGAAAGCTGCGTGTTTAACATCAAACACCTTAATATTATGAGATATATCAACAATAATAGCATCAGGAATCCGGCTAAGAATAGCTCCCTTTACCGATGCCACATAATGGTCGGCAAGCCCCCAATCGCTTAATAATGTGATAATTGGCATGTTTATTAAACTATTTTGATTGCAAAAACAAAAATCCAGAAGACCCAAAAAACATTCACGAAACCGACAATGTTGTCCCTTGTTTGCAGCATCAAAAGTAAAAAATATCGGTGTACAATCTGAATAAACATTATTTTTGTCCGGCTAAAAAGGCAATATAATACCACCTTCCGAAATACATGACAGAAAGCACTTTCTCACTTGAATCTTACAGCCCAACCGAAATATTCGGCATCAACGACCGTAACATCAACCTGTTGCGCGAATTGTTCCCTAAGCTTAAAATCATTGCCCGCGATGAAACCCTCCGAATAAATGGCGATGAACAAGATACAGAAACATTTTCGCAGTTGTTTACTTCCATGCTTATGTTTTTCGATAATTACGGAAGGCTCGACGAGGACGATTTACGCAAACTTTCAGAAAACGGCAACGTGAACGAGGTTATTTCTACCTTCCGCGAAGCCAATGCCGATGTGCTTGTCCATGGTAAAAATGGCATGATGATCCGGGCACGGACCATAAACCAGGAACGCATGGTTCACAGCATTGCCGACAACGACATGATTTTTGCAGTTGGCCCAGCCGGAACCGGAAAAACCTATACCGCTGTTGCTCTGGCTGTCCGCGCCTTAAAAAACAAGGAAGTCCGCCGTATTGTGCTTACCCGTCCGGCTGTAGAAGCTGGCGAAAATTTAGGTTTCCTCCCTGGCGACCTGAAAGATAAACTTGATCCCTATTTGCAACCTTTATACGATGCGCTGAGGGATATGATCCCAACCCAAAAACTGGTTGGTTACTTAGAAGACGGAACAATCGAAATTGCACCTCTCGCTTTTATGCGTGGCCGTACCCTCGAAAACGCTTTTGCTATTCTTGATGAAGCGCAAAACTGCACCGAAGGCCAACTTAAAATGTTTGTAACCCGTATGGGGCGTTCATCTAAATTCGTGATTACAGGCGACATAACACAGATTGACCTTCCAAGAAATCAGAATTCAGGTTTGGTGCAGGCAATGAAAATTTTGAACAACATAAAAGGCATCGATTTTATCACACTCGATATCCGCGATGTAGTGCGACATAAGCTGGTTACCCGAATTATTAACGCTTACGAGAAGAAAGAATAGTTGGCAAATTTGATTTGAAACAAGGATAATTTGGGTTTTGCTTTGTTTTCTAAAAACGCCATAACCATGCCACCTTTCATTTTAAAACTAATCATAAACCTTATAATTAGTTGATTAACAACATAAAAAACTAAGCAATTGTACCAGCTTACCATTTGATTTACATCCATTTTAAAGAAACAAAAAACACATATACATGCAAAACGCCATAATACGTACCAATTTCATTTTCCCCGGACTTAAAGACCTTTATATCGGCAAAGTGCGCGATGTTTACAACATTGATGACGAATTGTTGGTAATGGTTACAAGCGACCGGATTTCGGCATTTGATGTGGTGCTTCCCCGCGCCATTCCTTATAAAGGACAGGTTTTGAATCAGATAGCTGCAAAATTTCTCGATAGCACTTCGGATATTGTGCCAAACTGGAAAATAGCCACACCCGACCCTATGGTAACCGTTGGCCGGTTGTGTGAGCCTTTTAAAGTGGAAATGGTAATCCGTGGCTACCTCAGCGGCCATGCTTGGCGCGAATACAAGGAAGGGAAACGCAGCATTTGTGGTGTTGCCATGCCCGAAGGGATGAAAGAAAACGACAAATTCCCACAACCGATAATTACACCAACAACCAAAGCATCTGTCGGGCACGATGAAGATATTTCGAAAGAAGAAATCCTGAAACAGAATATAGTTTCGCTGGAGGATTACGAAATGCTCGAAAAATACACTCAGGCGATTTTTGAAAGAGGAACGGAAATTGCTTCCGGAAAGGGGCTGATCTTGGTTGATACCAAATACGAATTCGGTAAATCGAATGGCGAAATTTTTCTTATCGATGAAATCCACACTCCAGATTCGTCACGCTATTTTTATAAAGAAGGCTACGAACTGCGACAGTCAAAAGGAGTATCACAGAAGCAGCTTTCAAAGGAATTTGTGCGCGAGTGGCTAATGTCTCATGGCTTTCAGGGCAAGGAAGGCCAACAAGTTCCGACTATGGACGATGATTTCGTAAACTTGGTTTCTGAACGCTATATCGAATTATACGAAAACATCACCGGGGATAAATTTGAACGAGCCGATGCCAGCAATGTGCCAGCCAGGGTGGAAGGAAATATAAATAAGTTTCTACAAGCGTATTATAGATAGTTTTAAGAAAGTGCAGGCTGAGAAGAGGGAAACCAGAGGTGAAATTTCATTTCTGGTTTTTCGCTAATTAAAAATCCCGATTATGGATTTTAATTCTTTGGCTTTGGCTTGCATACCATTATCGGAATAGGCTTGCATAAGATATGTACACCAACGCTTCATAATTGTACTGTTGGTTGCAGGAGCGAAACAATTTTCTGTTGGTTCGATGCCCGCTTTTTCAAGATAAAGAACGATTTCCTTTCGGGTGAAAACCGCTCCGATCGCGATTGGGTTTATGTAAAACTTAACTACCGATAAAGGCTTGATTATTTTATCAAAATCGGAAGCAAGGTGCGTATAACAAGCAATAAAATTTCCGGTAAGGTCAACACCTTTGATTGGCAACCCCAATTTTTCTGCAATTATTATATATAGAATCCCGATAGAAAGTGCGTTTCCATGCTTTGTTTGCAAAAGCGTATTTAAAAAGAAATAGTCGGGCACATTGTTATCGGCAACAGTACCATTTATTTCGTTTACATTGAACAACACATGGTTAAGAACTTTTACTTTCTCCAGGCTTGTGAGGTTTTCATTCAATTCGAGCCACACACTTCTGATTAGTTTATTCAAATCGCCAACAACTTTTTCCTCATCGAGGTTGGGATATTGGAGCTTGGTTGCAATAATAAATCCACGGAGCAAGTCGTGCGCTCCCGAAGCAGCCCAAACAGACATTTCGCTATACAAGTTTTCGAATTGAATATTGTGAACAATTTCCTCAATTCGGTAACGTGTCAGCAAGTCGCTAGTTTGGAACCATGCGTCTTCTAGCGGTGCAACGGCAGGCATCCCAAGCGTGAGGATTTCGTTGCTTACTTGCGTAAACGCTTCGTGGTCAGGATCATCAAGCAAACGGATAAGCGTATTTAGGTGATCCATATTTTAGTATTTGCACTTCATTTTAACAAGCGTAAAATTACTGCACTTCCCAATAGGCAACAATTACTTTAGCAATTACTTTTCAACAAACGAATATTGAAAACGACAGGTGTCGCGCTACTTTCGGTTATACCGGAAATAATCATGAAAATTGTTACGGATAAAAAACGCAATTATATAGCCTTTCAACATATTGAAGAACAAATATTTGCCACAGATTTCGCAGGTTTCGCAGATTGGAATTAAATCAATTCGGTCAATTTTTATATAAAAGCTATCTTATACTCAAAACGGGATAAATTGTCGCATTTAGATTTGAAATTTTTACCACGGAGGCACGGAGTTCACGGAATTCATTCTCAGTGCTTTTCTTCGTGTTCTCCGTGCCTCTGTGGTCCTTTTTGTGATTATAAATCGCGGATTTTATCCCATTTGCAGTATAAATGGTTAAAAATCTGTGCTAATCTGTTAAATCTGTGGCAAAAACGGCAAATTGATGGGGTGAATAGCTACAAAAAAACATCTTACTTTGGCTTCCACAGAGAAGAAAACAAATCCGATGAATCACATTTCAAAAGATTTAAGCGCACTTGAAGCTACAAAAAGTTTATTTATCAGGATAGTTCCCCGAAACAAAGCAAGGCTAAGCAAAATTGAAAACTTAATAATTAATAATAGTCGTGTAAAAGCTAAATTTGTACTTTTGAAGTTTGGTTGCAGAGCCTGAAGGTATTGCCAAATCTGCTAACTTACAGATTATCAACGAACATGAAAAAATATCTGGTCTTTCTTATTTTATCGATCTGGTTTACCGGATCTGTATTTGCTACCCACCAGCGTGCAGGCGAGATTACTTTTAAATACATTTCTGGTCTTACTTACGAAATCACTATCGTTACTTATTCCTTTGAGTTAAGCCTTGCTGATAGGTATGAACTCGATATCTATTGGGGCGACAATACAAAATCCACTTTATTACGCAGCAATGGCCCATATAACGATCCTTTGGGTTATGCTGGCGAAGTAGTTGGGCCATACATCAAGAAGAATCTTTACATCGGCGTACACACTTTTCCGGGATCGGCAACCTACAAGATCACACTTGAAGATCCTAACCGCAATTACGGTATATTGAATATCCCAAACTCGGTTGAAGTGCCTTTGTTTATTGAAACCGAATTGATAATAAACCCTTTTATCGGGGCAAATTCATCGCCACTGCTTTTGCTGCCGCCTATTGACCAAGGTTGTGTGGATCAACCATTTTTGCATAACCCCGGTGCTTACGACCCTGATGGCGACAGCCTTTCGTTCCGTTTAACAACCTGCCGAGGTGCCGGTGGCGAAAACGTACCTGGGTTTCAACTTCCAAACGCAGTAGGTTCAAATGTTGGCAGCACATTCATCATGGATCCGTTGTCGGGCGAAATACTATGGCAAAACCCTAAAATGCGGGGTGAATATAATATTGCTTTTCTGATCGAGGAATGGCGAAATGGACTTAAAATAGGATATATTACCAGGGATATGCAAATTACAATTGTTGCCTGCGACAATCATGCACCTATAATTAAGCCACTTAACGACACTTGCGTGGAAGCCGGTGATACCATCCAATTCAGGGTAACCGCTACCGATGCCGATACAAACAACATTAAATTAACTGCTACCGGTGCACCATTTCAAATTAACGACCCTGCTGAATTTATTTCACAAAACGATTCCGCAGGTCGAAATTCAGGCGTCTTTAGGTGGGAAACAACTTGCAACCATGTCAGGAAAGGCCCTTATCAGGTATATTTCAAAGCCACAGATAATGATGAACCGGTAAACCTTTTCGACCTAAAAAGCATCAAAATTACTGTGGTCGGCCCAGCTCCAAAATACCTGACAGCCATACCATTAGGAAATACAATACAGCTAAAGTGGAATAAAAACCGCTGTGCGAACGTGAGCGGATATAAAATTTATAGGAGGAACGGTTTATATGGATATGTTGCAGGCCATTGCGAAACCGGAGTGCCAGCTTATACTGGTTATCAGCTTATTGCCACTTCTACTACTACCGATACTCTGTTTATTGATAGCGAACTTTCGAGGGGAATTGATTATTGTTATATGGTAGTTGCCACTTATCCTGATGGTGCTGAAAGTTATGCCTCCAACGAAGCTTGTGCGCAACTCAAAAAGGATGTTCCCGTAATTACAAATGTCAGCATATTGAAAACCGGAGTTAATGATGGACGTGTTTATCTCGCCTGGTCGAAACCTACAGAATTGGATTTTGTTCAAGCTCCCGGACCATACAAATACCTTATTTATAGATCGGAAGACCTTGCTGGATCAGCATTTCAATTAATTGATTCCCTGACTTCGCTTAACGATACTATTTATACCGATGAGCCTTTTAACACTTCCGGCCATGGAGTGAGTTATCGGGTTGATTTGTACAACGATACGCCAAATTTACGTTTCTTGGTTGGCACTTCGCAAAAAGCGTCTTCACCATTCCTTATGTTTACGCCTGGCGACAAAAAAATCCGTATCAATATCACCACCTCGGTTCCTTGGACAAATGAACAGTTTGTTGTTTTCAGAAAAAATGAAACCACGCTCCAATACGATTCCATCGGCACATCCATATTCCCAAATTACACCGACTATAACTTATTGAACGGCAAATCGTACTGCTATTTGGTAAAAGCTATCGGGACTTATGGCACCAGTGGTATTACCGATCCCCTTATTAACTATTCGCAGGAAGCTTGTGCAATCCCTATCGACAACGAACCGCCTTGCCCTCCAATATTGAGTGTTGAAACCGATTGCAAAAGTTTCCAGAATTTGCTTACTTGGGTAAACGCCGATCCTGAATGTTCTGTTGGTATAATAAAACATCTAATTTATTACAGGCCGCCACAAAGTGGAAGTTACGCC
>CAIRHD010000231.1 GCA_903878265.1 uncultured Bacteroidales bacterium
GTTTGGCGCGTTGCAGCCAACAAAACCAGGAAGAACAAGCCTCCTGCAACAACCGCCATGATTCGGGTAGTTTTTGATTTTTGTGGTATGATGGCTTTGTTCAGGTTGAGCAGCATGATTACAAAAAGGAACAAAACCATGATTGCGCCTGTGTAAACAATAAGATGCACCACCGCCAGAAACTGGGCATTGAGCAATATGTAGTGCCCCGCCATTGCTATAAAGCACACAATGAGGTAAATTACGTTGTTAACCGGGTTTTTGGAGAAAACCACAAACAAAGCACTTACGACCATTATTGCTGATAGCAGGTAAAATAGAAAAATCATTATTGGTAGGTTTTATGTTGGTTAGGCTGTTTGCTTATTTATTGTGTGCAAACCGCTTGTTTAATTTAAAATTCCGTACGCTTTCGGTTTGGCGGGCCGAAACATCGATACGCTTTTCAGGATCGAGGGGTTCGACAAGAATATCTTTGCCATATACAAAAGGCTCGCGGTGGTATTGCGAAGCCACAATCCTATCGGTGAGGAAAATCGCTTCTTTCGGGCAGGCATCTTCGCAATCGCCACAATAAATACACCGCAGCATATTTATTTCGTAAACGGCGGCGTATTTTTCTTCGCGGTACAGGTTTTCCTCGCCTGGTTTGCGCTCAGCAGCAATCATGGTAATGGCTTCGGCGGGGCAGGCAACAGCGCAAAGCCCACAAGCCGTGCAACGTTCGCGGCCCAAGTCGTCGCGTTTAAGTACATGCTGGCCGCGGTACACCTTACTGAATTCGCGCTTTTGCTCGGGATAATTTATGGTGGCTTTTTTACTGAAAAAATGTTTCAAGGTAATGATCATTCCTTTTACAATGGCCGGAAGATATATTTTTTCGAGGAAGGTCATTTTTTTATCCGAAACAACCCTTGATCTGTTGGTTAGTTTTTCCATGTGGTAGGGCTTAAGAAAGTTCGGTGAAATAATAGAAAATGCCTGTGGCGAGTATGTTGAAAATTGCCAGCGGTATCAAGCCTTTCCATCCCAGATTCATCAATTGGTCGTAGCGGAAGCGGGGCAATGTCCAGCGTATCCACATGAAAAGGAAAATCATCCCCAGGATTTTCATAAAGAAAAACATGGTACCTAGTAAAGTAACCGCATTTTGAGAAAGCCCCAATTGGTCGATAAACGGCATGTTGTAGCCCCCAAAATACAAGGTTGCAATCACTGCCGATGAAATAAACATGTTGATATATTCGGCAAAAAGATAAAAACCAAGTTTCATCGAACTGTATTCCGTGTGATACCCTCCAACCAGTTCAGTTTCGCACTCAGGCAGGTCGAATGGGGCGCGGTTGGTTTCAGCGAAAGCGCAAGTAAGGAAAATGAGGAAACCAAGGGGTTGGTAAAAAATATTCCAGTTCATGCCGTGTTGCTGAGCAACTATTTCGTGAAGGCTCAGCGAACCAGTGGTTATCACAAGTGCAACAATCGACATGCCCATGGCCAATTCGTAGCTGATCATTTGCGATGCTGCCCTTATTGCACCGTAAAGCGCGTATTTGTTGTTGGATGCCCAGCCGCCAATCATAATGCCATAAACGCCGATTGAAACCATGGCGAAAACATATAGGATACCAATATTGAGGTCGGCAATCTGCAAGGAAAATTCGCGTCCTCCAATGGTGATTATCCCGCCCCAGGGAATAACAACCCCTGTAAGCAAGGCAGTTGTCATGGCAATGGAAGGACCAAGAATGAAAAGTGCCCTATTGGCCGAAAGAGGGATAATTTCTTCCTTCATAAACATCTTTACACCATCCGCCAATGGTTGCAACAAGCCAAAAGGCCCTGCTCTGTTCGGGCCACGCCGATCCTGCATAAAGGCCGCTACTTTGCGCTCGCCGTACGTGGAGTACATTGCTACCAAAAGGGTAACAAGCAAAATAATGAACAGAAAAATGGTCTTATAAATTAAAATTGTCCAATCCATATCCAAGTGTTTACTTGCTGATTAACAGGTTAGAGTTGTATGATGAGAGATTCTGTTTCATTTTCGTTTTAGATTAAGTTTGGAACGCTGATGCTTCGACAGGCTCAGCACAGGTTTAAACTGATTTCTTGAATCTTGAACAGTTTTAATCTGGAGATGAAAATCCATTTGATTTGTGTTCCATTTTTGTAGTGGCATCCTATTGTAGGCGGTAATTATTGCCCAAGACTGATTTTGAAATTGGGCAGTTCGACATGCAACATCACTTTGGCCTGCAAGGCATTAAATACCCGCATTAGGGTTTCGATGGTAACATTACTGGCATTGTTTTCAATTCTTGAAATTTGAGCTTTTTGCACACCGATAAGTTTTCCGAGTTCTTCTTGGGTTAATTTCCGCTCCTGCCTAGTCTGTTTTATCGCTTGCCCAATTAAGTCCATTTGTAATTCATATTCAAATCTGTCACGGTTTGGCGTACCAATTTTACCGATAAGTTTGTCTTGAACTTCGTCAAATGTATGAGTTTTCATTGCTTTGTCTTATTACTGATTTCTTTGTCTTCAAAATAACGTGAACGAGCTTGCTTTGCCTTTTGGATTTCGCTGTCTGGAGTTTTACTGGTTTTCTTTACTATTCCATGGGTTGAAATAACAAGTGTGTTTCCAGAATTTGACTTGTCCCAAAATGCAAACAGTCGGTAATGTAGCCCTTGATAAAGTGTTCTGAATTCCCATATTTCGTCTTTTAGCTTTTTGAAAAGCTCAGGGTCTTGCTTTGTTTGAGCCTTACGAATATTGAACAGGATTTTTTCGTAGTGCTTCTTTTCAAGATTGCTGAGAAATTCAAACATCTCGTCCAAAAATACAATGTCAAAAAGTTTGTCCATTCATTGATTCTTGATTGTGCAAATATAAATCAAATGTTTCATTATATAGAAACCATTTTCAGGTTGTGATTTTTTTCTGCCATGTCCCTACTAAACTGTTTTGAATTACAAGTTGCAATTAATGAATTATAATGATTCATCTGCTTTTGCAAACTCGTTTGATCTGAGTCCCATTTTTTTTTGTCAGGGGTTGTTATTCTGTGTCAGTCGTTAGTTTTTTGATAATTCTCCATTGATTAAGTTTTTCAAAACAGTTTAGTTTGTGTGTTGGACTCGTTGAAGGAAGCACAATTTGAACTAATTCTAAGCTTTTTCCCAAGTCATTAAACGAACTCTCAAAATACTTTTTAGCGAGTTGTCCGTTGAAGAAAATAATTTTTATTTTTTTATTTTTTTCAAAGAATTGTACAAAGTCATTTTTGATTTCATTCCTAATTGCAGAATCCAAACTTCCATTTCTATCGCAGTATTTGAGTACATCCCACAATCCAATTTTGTTTTCTAAAAGAATTTTTTGCTTATCTTCATATTCTAAACTGGCAATTCCAATGTCTGTCATATTTGGTCTAAGAACTCGAATAATTATATCCCAAAACAAATTGTCAGAATGGGAATAATATTTCTGTTGCCGAAGAGATTCAATGCCTGGCATAGTACCTAAAATAACAGCCACACAATTGGAGTCCGAAATTGGGTTAAAAGATTCTGTTTTCATAATGATTCAAAACATTTTCCACTGGTGCCGAAAGTAAATACCTTTTTCCAAGTGTCAATTCCAAAGTCGGTATCCACAACCTTTTTTGAATCAAGAGTGGTAAAACAGCCAGATGTTTTTGTTTTAGCAATTATTAACATGCAATCTGTATTGTCATCTTTCCACTTACCTAAATAGGTTGTTTTCTCAACATCACCATAAAAATCGGTATGTTCTGTCTTCGTTTCCTTTTTTGAATATTTACTTACCCATTCTTCGCCATTATGCCACTTAATTATAAAAGTCTTTGCATCTTCATTTACAATAATGCGTCCTTGTTCCATTGACTCGCCCATATTTTCGAAATGGGGTTTGTACTTATCTCCCGAAACAAGAATAGGATGTTGATATTCCTTCATAACAAAACCAATAAACTGAATTTGATTTTTTGTCTGGCCATTTGTCGTGGTTATAAGTGTGAAAAATGCTCCAATAAGAATTATTTTCAGTTTCATTAGTTTTGTTCTATGAAATTAACGTTTTGTTCTGTTTTTCAAATAACCTTTAACTCTAAGGTCAATGGACACTTCATCATTGATTTACATGGTTACTATTCTACGTTTTTATCCTCATTTTCATCTTTGTCAAGCTTTTCGTAATGATTCTGCGAAATTACAGAATGCCGCTCTATTTTTCTTGGCCCTTCAATTGTCCAATCTTTTGGTTGCTTGAACACAAAACGGCAATCGTTACAGATAAATTCTTCAAGTTCGCCATATTTATCTTTCCTTCCTGTTACACGGAGAATTTCTTCGCCTTTCATCCATAAAACGGTTTTTCCGCAGCATTTGGCACATTCACGGTGGGCATCGAAAGGGCGGGTAAACCATACACGGCTTTTAAAACGGAATGTTTTGTCGGTCAAAGCCCCAACAGGGCAAACATCAATCATATTGCCGGAAAAATCATTATCGACGGCGTTCTGAATCAAAGTGCTGATCTCGGAATGATCGCCACGTCCAAGTACACCATGCACACGGCTATCTGTAATTTGATCGGCAACCATTACACACCGATAACATAATATGCAGCGGTTCATGTTCAGTTTGATCAAGTCGCCAATATCTATTGGGGCAAATGTCCTGCGGGCTTCGTCGGTATTGGTTTCTTCGAGGCCATTTTGGTACGATAAATCCTGAAGGTGGCATTCCCCGGCCTGGTCGCAAACAGGGCAATCGAGTGGATGGTTGAGCAATAAAAATTCGGTAATTGCCCTGCGGTTTTCAATTACTTCGGGCGAAATGGTGTTTTGAACCACCATGCCATCCTGAACCAAAGTGCGGCAAGAAGCAACCAATTTTGGCATGGGTCGGTTGTCCTTGAAAGAACCTTGGGAAACTTTCACCAAGCAAGTGCGGCACTTCCCGCCACTACCCTCCAATTTGGAATAATAGCACATTGCCGGAGGAACAACATGCCCACCAATTTTACGGGCAGCATTCATTATAGTCGTTCCTTGCTCGACTTCAACCTCAATATTGTCAATGGTAAGCTTTAAAAGGGGCATTTTTGTAGTTTTACATGTTCTTCAAATTCTGCACGGAAATGGCGTATTGCACTGGCAACAGGCCAGGCAGCAGCATCGCCAAGCGGGCAAATGGTATTTCCTTCGATGTGCTTTGAAATATTGACAAGCAAATCAATGTCTTTCATCGAGCCTCTACCCGATTCGATGCGGTGCAATATTTTCTCCATCCAACCTGTACCTTCGCGGCAAGGGCTGCATTGTCCGCATGATTCGTGATGGTAGAACCGAGCAAAAGTAAGCAGGTTTTTAACTATGCATGTTGTGTGATCCATAACGATAAAACCACCTGAACCAAGCATGGAACCTGATTGAAAACCACCTTCAGACAGGGATTCATAACTCATGAGCCGTGGTTCGCCAGTAGTAGTGCGAAGTATAAGTTCGGCAGGCAAAATTGGGACTGACGAGCCACCGGCAACAACCGCTTTCAATTCATTACCGTTACGAATTCCCCCGCAATATTCATCACTATAAATGAATTCTTGAACTGGCAAACCAAGTTCAATTTCGTAAACACCGGGTTTGTTTATGTGCCCACATGCCGAAATCAGTTTTGTGCCTTTGCTGTTTCCAATCCCAATGGAAGAATAAGCCTCATAACCATTATTGATTATCCAGGGAATAGCAGCAATAGTTTCAACATTGTTTACAACAGTTGGGCATCCATACAAACCCACAACTGCCGGAAAAGGTGGCTTTATCCGTGGGTTACCACGCTTTCCTTCGAGTGATTCGAGTAAGGCAGTTTCCTCTCCACAAATATATGCGCCAGCTCCAGGTTGGCAATACAGATCGAGCGAATAGCCGGATCCAAGTATATTTTCTCCTAATATTCCGTTTTTGTAGGCTTCTGCAATAGCTTTTTCGATGATTTTCAGCACATAAAACAATTCGCCACGTATGTAAATGAAGGAAGTTCGGGCACCTAAAGCATAAGCACCTAAAATCATCCCTTCAATAAGCAGGTGAGGATTTAACTGTCCGATATGCCGATCCTTAAAGGTGCCGGGTTCGCTTTCGTCGAAATTACAAACAAAATAACGCGGATTGTTCGACTTTTTGTCAATAAAGCCCCATTTCATCCCTGTTGGAAAACCAGCACCACCGCGACCCCGCAAACCCGACTTGGTAACCTCGCCAGTAACCTGATCGGGTGAAAGATTTTTCAACGCTTTTTCGACAGCTGAATAACCGCCCAATTGCTTGTAAACCTCGAAACTGGCAAGTCCGGGAACATCAATATTATCTAAAAGTATCTTTTTTGCCATTGCTTACAAGTAAGGATTCGTATGTGAAATCTTGTTCTCCAACTGCCATTTATTCAACAGTTCTTCAGCTTTCATTTTGCTCACATTCTCAAAATATTCAGTTCCAACCTGAATTACTGGTGCGTTACCACAAGCTGCAAGGCATTCAACTGTTTTTAAGGTAAATTTGCCATCAGGAGTGGTTTCACCAGCTTTTATACCAAGCCTGTCAGTGAAATATGCCAGCAATTCTTCAGCACCATTAAGCCAGCAAGGTCCTGTTTGACAAACTTCGATAACACAATTCCCAACAGGTTGCAAATTAAACATGCTGTAAAAGGAAGCTACTTCGTACACTTCAATAGGTTGTATTTTTAGCAAGGAGGCTACATAATCCATAGTTTCGGCACTCAGCCAGCCTTGGTTTTCGGCTTGGGCAATATGTAACAGCGGCAACAAAGCTGATTTTTGTTTGCCTTCGGGATACTGTTTCAGTATGCGGTTAACAATAGGAAGTGATTCGGTGCTAAACTCAGTCATAGTGGGCTTTGGTGCGTGTTATATTTTTTGTTTTATTCCGGTAAGCAGACATTTTTCAGGCATCCAATTCACCGGCAATTACATTCATTGAACTCATGGTTAGTATGGCGTCTGATAACATGGTTCCTTTTACCATTTCGGGATACGCCTGATAATAGATGAAACATGGACGGCGGAAATGCAGTCGTGATGGGGTGCGCCCCCCATCGCTGACCAGATAAAACCCAAGTTCGCCGTTTGCTGCTTCTATACAATGATACACTTCGCCTGCAGGAATATCGGTTTCGCCCATCACAATTTTAAAATGCCAGATAAGGGCTTCCATGTTGTTATATACCTTTTCTTTTGGAGGAAGTACAAACCGAGGATCGCTGGCGTAGTAGATTTGCTTGTCCTCCATTTTGTCGAGTTTGGCAATAGCTTGTTCAATGATATAAAGGCTTTGCCTCATTTCCTCCTGCCTTACCATGAAACGATCGTACGTATCGCCATTCTGCCCAAGCGGAATAAAAAAGTCGAACTCATCGTAAGAACAATATGGATTCATTACCCTCACATCATAATCAACACCACAGGCGCGAAGGTTTGGACCAGTAAAACCATAAGCAAGGGCGCGGTCGGCTGGAAAAGAACCTACGTTGATGGTTCGGTCCATGAAAATTCGGTTGCGTGCCAAAAGGTTTTCAAACTCAGCAAGTTTAGCGGGATAGGTTTTTAGGAAATAGCGGATTTTGTCCCAGGCTTTGGCACTAAAATTCCGCTCAAACCCACCAATTCTGCCCATATTGGTTGTTAACCTGGAACCGCAGATTTCCTCATAAATTTCGTAAATAAATTCCCTGCTTTGAAATAGGTAGGTAAACCCAGTCAATGCGCCACTATCAACCCCAATTACGCTGTTGCAAATTAAGTGATCGGCAATACGGGCAAGTTCCATTATTACAATACGCAGATAATCAACACGTTTTGGTGTTTCAATTCCAAGTAATTTTTCCACCGTCATGTGCCAGCCCATGTTGTTCAAGGGTGCGGAACAATAATTCAGCCTGTCAGTAAGCGGGGTTATCTGGTAAAAAGGCCTGCGTTCGGCAATTTTTTCGAAAGCGCGGTGGATATATCCGATGGTTTGTTCGGTTTCGACAATAAACTCACCATCCATTAACATAACATTCTGAAAAACACCATGAGTAGCCGGATGGGTTGGCCCAACATTCAGTGTGTTGTATTCCTTCGGCTCCTCAGTCCTAACAAAATCCCTTTCCCAGTAATCAGTATGTAGTTCGTTTGCCATGTTTTTGTTCAAATTTCACTTTTCAAAAGTCTGCTGCTATTTATTCAACTTCTTCTATTTGCGCTATTCCTCTACGAATCGTAGGTTTACCTACCAAACATGCTATCATCTTTATCGTCGCGGGTTTGGTCTTCGAGTGGAAATTCTTTCCTTAGTGGAAAATCAACCATATCGTCCAAATTTAAAATCCTGACAAGGTTAGGATGCCCCTGGAATTGGATGCCAAAAAAATCGAAAGTTTCACGTTCCATCCAATTAGCTGATGGCCAAATTGTTGTTGCTGTCGGTAAAATAGGATTTGATAATTCGGTTGCCGTTTTAACCCGGACATAATGGTTGTTGGTCAAACTATGCAAATGATAAACAACGCCTAATTGCTCTCTTTCAGGATAATGCATTCCGCAAAGCGTGGTCAGGAAGTCGTATTTCAAATCGCTGTCGTCGCGCAGAAAAAGCAAGGCCGGGTAAATCGCTTCTTTCGCAATGGTAATGCAAAGCATGTCGGCAATAACTTCGTGCTGCACAATGGCATCAAGGAATTTGTCGCTTAACTTCTTGATAACAAGCTGGTTTCTTTCGGTGTTTATTTTGAACACAAAAATGTTTTTAAAGGATGTTGGTTAATTTTCAGAATACTTTTTGAATATAATCCAATGTATAATTGAATCGCGTTATCCAAATTTATTCCATATTGTATTTCTTCATCAGGTCCTCGTACTCATCAGAATTCCTGCGGCGCAGCGATTCGTTTCCAACAAGTTCCTGGATTTTGATAATTCCATCAATAATTTGTTCGGGGCGGGGCGGGCAACCGGGCACATAAACATCAACCGGAATAATGCGGTCAATGCCTTGTAAAACGCTGTATGTATCGAAAATCCCACCGCTCGAAGCACATGCACCAACGGCAATAACCCATTTAGGTTCTGCCATTTGGATGTAGATTTCGCGCAAAACGGGCCCCATTTTTTTAGCTACCGTTCCCATTACCATAAGCAAATCGCTTTGTCGCGGCGAAAAGCTCAAGCGTTCGGAGCCAAACCGGGCCAAATCGTAATGCGAACCCATTGTTGCCATAAACTCTATACCACAACAGGAAGTTGCGAAAGGCAATGGCCATAAGGAGTTTTTGCGCGCAAGGCCAACTGCTTTTTCAATTGAAGTGGCAAAAAAGCCTTGTCCCGAAATACCTTCTGGCGCTTCGGTTATAGTTGGTTTTATGATTGGATTTTGTTTTTCAGCCATGACTACCAAGTTATCTCTTGTCCCATTTTAGTGCCCCTTTCATTATGATATAGATAAAACCGGCAAGCACAAGCATCATAAAAAGAAACATTTCGAGAAAGCCCGATTTGCCTAATTCCCTGAAATTTACAGCCCATGGATACATAAATATCACTTCTACATCAAACAGGACAAAGAGGATTGCAATCAAAAAATATTTTACAGAGAAAGGGCTCCGGGCATTCCCCATACCTTCGATACCACATTCGAAATTTTCGAGCTTGGCAGTGGATGACCTTTTTGGCCCCAGAAAATGGGTAGCCAACATGGTTGTAATTACGAATCCAAGTACGACTAAGGATTGAATAAGTATAGGGATATAATCTTGTGGCATCTCTGTTGTTTTATTGTGAAAAGATTAACGGCTGGCACTGAAAATTGTTTGTAAATCTATGAATATTTTCTGAAAAGTAAGCATTTACTTTAGAATTTGAGGATTTATCCATGCAAAAACTCACAGATTCCAATATTGCACAAAGTTATAAACTTCTTTCAAAGTGGTTAAAACCAAAGACAAATAACCTGATATTGTTAAAAAGTTCTAATTCTCAGAAATTTATACAAATTAATGTAATTTTGTCAAGTTATTTCTTTGAAACTGCAATTGGAAAACCCTATCCCAAAACCCACACTCGACGATATTGTATTTAAAGACCGCAATAAGGATTACGGTGCATATTTCATGCGCAAAGGCTATGCTGCAGATTTGTTATTCAGCTTGGGTATTTCGGTAGGTTTTTGCTTTCTGATGCTTTTCCTTTTTATTGAAGTTACAAAATTAGGTTTGTACGATTCCTTTCTGTTCCCGCAACAGGAAGGGCAATCCGTAAATGTTGAGCTTACAGAAAAACCTTTTGGATTAAAAACATACCGCCCTATTGGAAAAGCATCAACCACTTTCACTGTTCCGAAAATTGTTGCTGCCCTCAGTGAGGAAAAAACTGATGCATCCAAAACTGACAAAGTTTCGGATGGAAGCCAGGATTCGACTGTAAATGACAATTCGGGTGCCGATATAAAGGATGAAGGAACTTCACCCAATAAAGGAAACGGAATTGTTGGCGAAATTTATGGCTCGGCAGATATTAACCCGCAGTTTCCCGGAGGGATAAAAGCCATGCAGGAATTTATCAAGGATAGCCTTCAATACCCTGAAATTGCACGAAGGCAAAACATTCGCGGCACTATATTGATTTATGTTGTGGTGGCTTCGGATGGATCATTGCGGGATGTGAAAGTGGTTAGAGGCTTACAGACCGACCTCGACAATGAAGCTGTACGTATGGTAAATTCAATGCCTCGGTGGAAGCCGGCTACGAGAGGTGGTATCCCGGTTAATGTTAGGTGTACCTTGCCGATTTCAGTTTCGCCGCTGAAGTGATGTTTGATGTCGGGTGTCGGACAAAAACCATTTACCATTTTTCCAATAACCAATAACCAATAACCATAAACCATTTACGATTGCGGATGTCGGATTGCTTTGAGAAATTGGGGGATACAGATTAAAATGTGCGAATGAAATACTTTTCATACTATTTTGATATTTTTTTAGTTATTGATAGCAAAGTTTGTTTGCGTTTTTAGGGCACAACCCATATTGATCAACCAAATACCTATATCTTTACACAGAAAACCGAATACAAATATGCTAAACTCCATATTGCTTCAAATCGTTCAGGGTGCGGGTGCCGCAACAGATACCGCTAACCAGGCTTTGGTATCCATACCACAACAGAATCCCACAGTTGATTCCTTTTCGTTGCTCGACTTACTTATAAAAGGCGGTTATATTATGATTCCAATCCTTATTTTGTCGGTATTGGCGATTTATATTTTTATCGAAAGGTATTTGAGCATACGCCAGGCTTCTAAATTTGAGGAAGGCTTTATGAACAACATCCGCGATTTCATCTACAACAACCGCATCGATTCGGCCATCGCATTTTGCAAAAGCAACAAAAGCCCTGTTTCGCGAATGATCGAGAAAGGAATCAAACGGCTTGGGCGGCCACTCAAAGAAATTGAGGAATCAATCGAAATTATTGGCAAATTCGAGGTGTATAAACTCGAAAAGAACATTGTAATCCTTGCCATTATTGCAGGTATTGCACCTATGTTCGGCTTTATTGGCACCATTATAGGGGTTATTAAAATTTTCCACGATATTTCTTTGCAGGGCGATGTGAGCATTACCACTGTTTCCGCTGGCTTATACACAAAAATGGTTTCTAGCGCTGCCGGTTTGCTTGTGGGCATCACCGCTTTTATACTTTACCATTGGTGTAATATTATGGTTGAAAAAACTGTTCAGAAACTTGAATACAGTGCCATGGAATTTATCGACCTACTTCAGGAACCTTCAAAATGAACCTCCGAAAACGCACGAAAATAACCGCAGAAGTTGCCACTTCGTCCATGAACGACATCATGTTTTTCCTCATGTTGTTTTTCCTGATCATGTCAACTTTGTTAAACCCAAATGTTGTCAAGCTCACCTTGCCAAACTCGAAGCATAACCAAACTTTGCGACAGAAAGAAGTTACTATTTCAGTAACAAAAGAGTTGCAATTTTATGTAAACAACGTGCCAGTTGAATTCGAAAAGTTGGAGCCATTGTTGAAGACTGAACTGGCCAAATCCAAAGACCTCACTGTTATATTGCGTTGCGACAGTGGCATAACCGTGCAGAACCTGGTAAGCCTGTTGGAAATAGGCAATAAACTTAAAGTTAAAATGGTACTTGCCACAAAAGCCCCGAATGGAACAAACGGATAAACAAAAGCAAGTTCGTAGCCATATTTTTGGCATTGCCGGAACCTTGTTGTTTCATGGCTTGCTGATCCTTTTGTTCATCCTCTTTATTTTCCATACCCCTATACCGCCTTGGCCCGAAGAAGGTGGCGGTGGTGGCGGCAGCGGCCTCGAAATTAACCTCGGGAATAGCGACGACGGAATGTATGCCGATGAATCCACACCCATCAGCATTCCTGATTTTGAGAACAATAAAGTAGCCGAGCCGGTTGAGCCTCCCATGGAGCAGGATATAAAATCAGCAAACACCAATGCCGACGATATACTTGCGCAGGATAATGAAGAATCGGTTGCCGTACCTGCCAAACCTGAGAATGTTAAAAAGAAAGTAGCAAAGGACAATACTGCTAAGCAACCTGTTAAGCCGGAAGTAGTGGTTAAGCCAGTGGTAAACCCCAATGCGCTGTACAAAAAGAAAACGAATGCCAACGATGGCACAACAGGCAAACCTGGAAACCAAGGCCGTGAGGATGGTAAAGCCGGCGCCGGAAATTACGGTGGAACCGGAACGGGTTCGGGAACAGGCGATGGTTCGGGAACGGGCAGCGGTTCGGGAACAGGAACAGGATCGGGAACTGGTGGTGGCACAGGCGGAGGCACTGGCAATGGTATTTCGTTCGATTTGGGAGGAAGGAAAGCCCACTTCTTACAGAAACCTTCATACAATTCGGTAGAAGAAGGCAGGATTGTTGTTTCGATAAAAGTTAACAAACTGGGAAAGGTTACGTATGCTTCGGCGGGAGCTAAAGGGACTATTATATCCGAAATCAGCCTTCGTAAACAAGCAGAGGATGCTGCGTTAAAAACAGTTTTTGCCCCTGATGACAAAGCACCTGAAGAACAGAGGGGGACTATTACGTATGTTTTTAAGAAAGTTAGATAATTTAAAAATGAGGAAATTTGAAAATTGACCTTATTAGCGTCTGTTTTTAAACTTGGTTTATTTTAAAATATACGAATTACGAATTACGATTTGTTTTCAGCGAGTTATACTTGTCAATTGTACATCTCACATCGAAAATTAAAATTTGACTAGACATTATGGACAGAGTCTAATTAACGGTTTTAACCAAGTCTCGGTGCGGCTTTTTGCTTTGAAGCTATTATCATTCCTCGGGCTGTTACATACAAGACAATGAAGAGGCTTTAGAGATGGGGTATAAAATTTCTTTTGGTTTAGCTAATTTAATTACTCACCGTTTTTCCGAATAGTGTATTCCTTTTAGATTGTAAACTTTCACCGATATTTTTTCTGATTGCAAATAAAAACTTTTGGTTATCGCTCCGTGTTTATGAACGTCGCATCCACATTATCGCATTAACCCATTGACTAATTAACACATTATCCATTTACCACAATAGACACAGTAGGACACATTAACCCATTTTCAAATTTGCAAATTACTACATTAATCATTTACCTCAATAGGCACAGTTGGACACATTAGCCCATTTTCAAATTAACGCTTTATTCCAATAACCCATTAACGCATAACCACATTTTCAAATTATCGCATTATCACATTACCATTATCACATTACCATTATCACATTACCATTATCGCATTATCGCATTATCACATTAACCCATTATACCTTACTTTTGCACAAGTTAAAAAAAAATCAAAATAATGATTACATCTACTCGTGGAATGAAGATTGGGATACTTACTGCAGGCGGCGATTGCCCAGGAATAAATGCAGCAATCCGCGGTGTTGGCAAAACAGCGATAACCGAATACGGCATGAAGGTTATTGGCATTTCGTCGGGTTTCCGTGGCTTGATCGAGAAAGATTATATAGAATTGGAAGAAGCGCAGCTTTCAGGGATACTTACACTTGGGGGCACTGTTTTAGGCACTTCGCGTGACAAGCCTTATAAAAATGATCCCTCCACAGGTGTTGATGTATCGAAAATAATAAAGAAAAACTATAAGGAAATCGGGCTTGATGCCTTGGTGGTGATTGGTGGCAATGGCACACAAAAAACCGCCGCGAAACTTGCTTCCGAAGGACTCAATATTATCGGTTTGCCCAAAACAATCGATAACGACGTTTATGGAACAGATGTTACTTTTGGTTTCGACACAGCGGTAAGTATAGCCACCGAAGCCATCGACAGGTTGCATTCCACTGCAAATTCGCATAAGCGTATCATGATTATAGAACTTATGGGCCATCATGCTGGGTGGATTTCTTTGTATTCGGGCGTTGCAGGCGGAGGCGATGTGATCCTTATTCCCGAAATACCTTACGATTTGGACATTGTTGCAAGGTATCTTGAAAAGCGTGCAAACAACAAAAAACCTTATTCTATTGTGGTTGTCGCCGAGGGAATAGCAAAGCCCAAAGGCGTTTCAGCGGCCACTTACATTTCGCAATCCATACGCAAAAAAACCGATCTCGAAACACGCGAAACCATCCTTGGATATGTGCAACGCGGGGGCTCACCAACTGCTATGGACCGCATATTGGCCACTCGCTATGGTGCCCATGCCGTAGAACTTATTGCCGAAGGCAAATTCGGTGTTATGGTTTGCAAGGATGGCGAAACTATCACTTCCGTGCCATTGGAACAAGTTGGTGGAAAGCTTAAACTTGTACCACCCGACCATTCCATTGTAAAAAAATCGCGTAAAATGGGGATTTGTTTTGGGGATGTGAGGTAAAGGGTTTGGGGGTTAGGATTTGAGAATTTGAGAATTCATCATCAACGATAAGATGTAAGCAGCATAATTGTCTTCCCAGGCACATCTTTTTCTTTTTTCTTTGTTCCGGTATCTTATAATACTCCCCAAAAATCAGACCACGGGTTAAGCGAAAAAATGTTTTACTTTTAACCGTGGATATGAAAACATCAAGAAGAAAATTTACGTCAGGATTTAAGGCGCAAGCAGCCATCGAGACGCTCAAAGAGCGGGACACTCTGGCAGTTTTATCAAAACGATATGAGGTGCAGCCTGCATTGCTCACCAAGTGGAAACAACAGGTAGTGGATCGGTCGCCGGAGATATTCGAGACCGAGCCACCAGAGGTGAATTTCGATGAAGAGCGGCAGAGGCTATATGCCAAGATAGGGCAACTCGAAATGGAACGCGATTGGCTAAAAAAAATTTCAAAAACGACCGGACGATGAAACAGCTACAAGGCTATATCTCTGAAAAAGGGGGTATAAGCATACGGTCCCAATGCGATTTGTTGGGGATAAACCGCAGTATGTTGTATTATCGGCCAGTTGGGGAAACGCAAGAAAACCTCTCGTATATGCGGTTGATGGACGAGCATTTCCTAGACCATCCCACGCATGGCGTGTTACAGATGCAGGATTTCCTGCTTTTGTGCGGTTTCGTGGCGAACCACAAGCGGGTGCGGCGTTTGCTCCGGTTGATGGGGATAATGGCCATATACCCAAAACGGAATCTGAGCAAATTGGGCCATTCAAAATATATCAGGCCTTATCTTTTGAAGGGGCTTAAAATCATCAGGGCCAATCAAGTATGGGCAATAGACATAACCTATATCCCGATGGCAAAGGGGTTTATGTACTTGACGGCGATAATCGATGTTTATAGCCGGTATATAGTTGGCTGGGGCGTATCCAACAGCCTTGCGGCAGAAAACACCCTGGACGTGCTCAAACAGGCTATTGGCGAACATGGCCAGCCTGAGATCGTCAATTCAGACCAGGGATCCCAGTTCACATGCCAATTATGGACAGAATATGTTGGAAATGCAAAAACAGCAATCAGCATGGACAGTAAAGGGAGGGCATTGGACAACATTTACATCGAACGTTTTTGGCGTACGGTAAAGCAGGACTATGTATATTTGCAACCAGCCACCAGCGGCATAGAACTTTACAAGGGCTTAAAGGGGTTTATAGGCTATTACAACAACAAAAAGCCACACCAAGGGATTGGACGGGTCGTCCCAGCATCTTTGTACAAGCACGTTGCCTAAAGTTATGAACAAAGAAAAAAGGAACAAAAAAGAAAAAAAAGGAATCTTGTTCATAACTGTTAATATCGAGAATAACTCTATCGAGTTATTTCCCGATATTAACAGTACAACAACAATAACAACATGTTAGATTAATTTAAAAAAGATTAACTAGTGGTATGAAGATAAGGTAGTACTATATCTGATTTGTCAGATTTCATTTTGTTCAAAGCGATTTTCTGGATAATATTCATTTTTTCTGCCCCTTTTCCGGATCGCAGCCGGCTAAAATCTACTCTACAAATCACGTCCAATATCCAATGCAATTTATTTTCGATGTGCCAATGCTTTCTGATAGCCGCCCAACTATGGCTCGGACAATCGAGGTAAGCTCTTTTTTTTATGCGTTTGCCCTGTGTACTTGGTCTTTAAATTTGACTTATACAAGTGCTCTGTCAATTGGTTCATTAGTCTTGTCATCTATTACAATGCAATCAATATTATTAAAATTGTCGCATGAATTCAGTAAAAATATCATGTAAAGAAAGATACCAAACTTAAAATGTGCAAGTTTCATAGTGTTGTTAGCAGGTTTCATTTAATCATATCATTAGTAATTCTAACCCTGCATTCACAAGTTCCTCCCTCTTTAAAAGTTTTGTCAAGGACTGAAAAAACCCATTTCGATTTATTATTCAAATTGATGTCATAATCTAATGTGTCAATTCCTATTACTCTCGCGAAAATTGAGTCAGCATAAGTGTTGCAGTCTTCATACTCAAAAGTCTGTCCCAAGCCACTTAACTCATAGACTGATGCTTCGGTGTGGTTGTTAATTCGAATGGTGTCAAATTTGTAAAATGATCCGTCTCCAACTTTTGATTCTGGGAAAATATAAACAGTAATATCAAAATCAGAATCATTTTGAACCACTTTAGTGTATTTTACACCAGGATCACAAGATGTTAGGATGATTGTGAATAGAGCAAAAAATAAAATTAGTAGTTTGTTTGTTCTCATATTTCTTGTTGTTTTGCAGTGTCTTAAAGTGGTGCATAATGGCTATGTGTACCTAAGTAGTTGTGTTTATTTCGGTATTATTTGTAATTGGGATATTCGTTTTGTAGCTGTGGGGCAGTGGTTTGCAATATTTTGTTTCTATACATCCTAATTATAAATTAAACGACAACAAACAATTACAAGTGCGTGAAAACGGATATTGCCAGTGGCTTTCAAACCATGTTTTAAAATTGGTTAATCAAAAGTAAACAATAGAACGCTGCCAGAAAAATTGTTGTAATTTATGCTGGTTATAAAGAAGGGTGTTTTGGGGGATGTTGGACAAGGATAAAAAGGATTGAGGATTTAGCGTACTTTTGCCGCTTACTTATTTTACCTTTATGGGTTGCTTGCAGGGGTTGGAATTTACAGGGTTTTATGATGAATAGATTTTTTGGGGTTTGTGTTTTTTTGTTGCTTGGCGGTGTTTCGGTAGTGGGACAGATACCTTTTGGATATTATAATGGGGCTGCTGGTTTGAGCGGTGCGCCGTTGAAATCGGCATTGAGCCATATTATCAGAGGGCATACTAAGGTTAGCTACGATAATTTGTGGACGGCTTTTTATACCACGGATGATAAGCCTGATGGTACTGTTTGGGATTTTTATAGTGATATACAGGATGGTTCGTTGAATGGGAATCCGCCTTATGTGTTTGTTTTCGGAACCAATCAATGTGCTACTACTCCTGGTTATGAGGGGGCTTGCTATAACAGGGAACATTCGTTTCCGAAGAGCTGGATGGGTTCTATTGAAGGTGATACGATGTACTCCGATTTGTTCCACCTTTGCCCGACGGATAGTTATGTGAATACCAGAAGAAACAATTATCCTTTTGGTACAGTGAGTGCTCCGACTTGGGTGTCGCAGAATGGGAGCAAGTTGGGGCCTTGCAGTGCTGCTGGTTATACAGGGGTTGTGTTTGAGCCTCGGGATGAATTTAAAGGGGATTTGGCGAGGAACTATTTTTATATGGCCACCCGTTACGAAAGGCGCATTGCTGCGTGGGAAACGCTTGATCCTTACGGCGATGCTGTTCTGGATGGGAGTTCATACCCTTGTTTTGAAAATTGGTTTAAAAATATGTTGCTGGCTTGGAATACCGCTGACCCTGTGAGCCAAAAGGAAATTAATAGGAACAATACCGTTTATGCAAGTTTTCAGCATAACAGAAACCCTTTTATTGACCATCCGGAATATGTAGATTTTATTTGGGGGAGCAGCAGTACAGTGATATTGCCTGAACCAACAAATGAAGCTATTGATTTTAGTGCGCATAATATTAAGTTGCAATGGACGGATGCCACAGGTGGATTGTTGCCTGATGGGTATCTGATACATGCAAGTATTATTGGCTTTTCGGATATTCAAGCTCCCGTGGATGGGGTGTCTGTACCGAATGATCCGGTGAATATGAATGTGCTTTATGGAGTGAAGGAGGTTTTGTTTAAAAATTTATTACATGACACTTATTATTATTTCAAGATGTTTCCCTTTAGTGGTACTGGGGAGAGTATTAATTATAAGACTGATGGTGATATTAAACAGGTGATGATGAAGACTGGGTTGTAATTATGTAGGCAACCGCTACGAGGTTTGGTAAAAACCGCTTGGAGGGTTAGTAGAAACTGGTAGAAGGTTTTGGTGGCAGAGTTTAAAGGATAGGTTCGGGCGAAAATTGAAGTGTTGTATCTCGTGGGTCTTTTTAATTGTGATAACAGTGGCAAACTGGCCGGTATTGATTTTGTTGTTTGGTTTAGGGATGATGTGCTTCCAGGGCAAATCGTTGAATCAAGGGGGAGAATGTGATAATTTGTTAATGCGATAATGAAATAATCTGAAAATGAGTTAATTTGAAAATGGAACCCTTCATCAGGTTCAGTGACCGTAAAGCGATATTGTGGTGAATTGAAAATGGGTGAATGTGGGAATGTGAAGATTTGAGGATTTGGGGACGCATGTGAGTTTTTCAAACCCTTCAAACCCCTGAAAAATATCCTCAAACCCCTGATCATCGTATTTATACCTATAGGTGGTAGTGCACCCATAGACAGAAGGATAGAGGCCTACTCTATATTTGTATTTAAGCTTGAAGCACAATTACCTGAATTGTACAGGTAATTGTGCTTTTTCAATGCTTTTACACTGGTTTTAATAGTAAAGGAATTTGTTCACAACTAAAATATACCTTGTTGCCATTTTCTGAGCATTCCCAATTGCCGAAAAACCTGCAGTTGTATGTTGGATTATATCCTACCCTTGTATTGTTATAAAATTCGCCCGCGATGTAGTATCAAGATGCACCTAAAGAAGAACTTATAATTGAGTTGTAAAAAGTACAACAAGAGATAATTTCCTTAAAAATAGCATCAGGAATATGACCGGGAACATCAGGAGTACCTCCGGGAACATCAGGAGTACGACCGGGAGCATCAGGAGTACGACCGGGTATATCAAATGTACGATTGCGATCATCAAATGTATGACCGGGAACATCAAATGTACGTCTGGTAGAATAAAATGCACGACCCAGAACATCAAATGTACGACCGGCAACATCAAATGTACGACCGGGAGCATCAAATGCACTACTGGGAACATCAAATGTACGACTGGGAACATCAAATGTACGACTGGGAACATCAAATGTACGACAGGGAACATCAAATGTACGACCGGGAACATCAAATGTACGACCAGGAACATCAAATGTACGGTTGGGAGCATCAATATTATGCTATCCTAAATCCCAAAATGTCTTGCTTTGTAAACTGGTTTTGTAGGGTTTTTGGGTTAAATGGAAAGCCTGCCCTAATTGTAGCTTAAATCTGACAGAGATAATTTTGAATAATGATTTTGCTTGTTAAAGTAGTATATCTTTGTTGCTATAAACGAGTTAGCAAACATTATAAAAAAATGAAAAACACACTAACAACCATCGTTCTTCTTTTATTTACATTTACATTAATTGCTTGTGAATGTCCAGAATATGATCTGAAAACCTTAGATAAGGTGAGCTATGAAATGAGCGATGTTGTAATAATTGGAGTTGTCGTAAAAACAGGGACAAATTTTAAAATCGTAGTAGTTGAATTGCTAAAGGGCACTATAAAGTCAGACACTTTGGACGGTACAGTATATGAAAGTGATGACGCCATAAATAGTTGTTCTTTTTTCCCACGTGATAAAGGCAAATATCTTTTTTACCTAAACAGAGTAATACTCAAGGGGAAGACATACTATCAATATTCCGAGTGTTTAGGAACAAGAATGTTAAATATGGCAGTTTATCCTGTTTCACTACATACTGAGAAAACAAAAAAAGAAC
The DNA here is from genome assembly GCA_903878265.1 of uncultured Bacteroidales bacterium. Taxonomy (GTDB): domain Bacteria; phylum Bacteroidota; class Bacteroidia; order Bacteroidales; family UBA4417; genus UBA4417. Next base: position 20,649 of record CAIRHD010000231.1, read on the forward strand.
TCATAATTGACACTAATTTGTGGATTGATGAAATGAGAAGAAAAAAATAACGATTTGCCAATAAAGCTTTAACCAATGTCAGGTTTTGGATAATATTTGAAGTTTTGTTGCCAGCACAATCATTCGGGTTGGTTGCCAGTTAAGTGCCACGCAATCCGCCAATGTAAAAGCCTTATCCGTCACCAACAATCCTCCTTTTGCGCACCATCAATTAAAGCTAATAGTATATCAGGGAACACATTGAAATTTTGCAGGATAAATCATAATTTAATTTCATCATTAATAGATTAGGTATGAAAAAGTTGATTCTATCATTGATTATCGGGGTTGCTGCTCTTTGCAGCTATGGTCAAATTGTACAATCGTCGTGTACCGCGCCCGATAGCGTTGTAGTAAAGTACATCGACGATGCTGACAGGCTTGCACTAATGAGGATATTCAGGAATGGCTTATCTTTCGCCGATAGCGTCAACATTCCAATCCCATATTCAGATACTGTCCGCAATGCATTGTTAGCTGTTTATAATGCTTTTTCGTTGCCCGCAAGAGACACAGTAATCGAAATTTTCAATATTCATGCCTTCCCCAATATACCTCTACGCAGGTTTTCGATTTTTGCCGATTCTAATTTGCTTTGGATGCAAAACATCAGGAATAATATAGCACCAACTGGGGATCCGTTTGTTGATAGCCTTATCGATAAATATAGTTTGACCAAAAAGGCATATTATCCGTTCGGCTTACAAGGCAGCCATATTGTTGATTTTGAAGCAAGCAATAACTTGAACATGAAGGCTCTTTCCGAAATTTGGAAAACAATACCAGGTGTTGAAAATAGTGTACCTGATTATTTGTTGGGATCTGGGAATACAATTTACGACTCGATATACTCTGATCATGTCGAGTTAATTTTCGATCACGCTTGGGCATGTAATTATTCAACCTGTTTGCGACATCATTTCTGGAAATTTAACATTTACTTCGACTGTACTGTTGAGTTTATGGGTAGCTATGGTGATCAAATCCCGGTATTGGGAACAAGCAATGAAATAAAAAAACCGATCACTGTTTCGCCCAATCCTTTTAATGATAACATACAGATTAATGGACTTTCCGAACCTTTCACATATTTAATAGTTGACACCTTGGGCAAATTGCGGATTTCAGGTAGTTCAGATAATGGGGAGTTGAAAAATTTAAACAGTCTTGAAAAAGGGATCTACATGCTTTCTATAAACTTGCCTAAAGGTAAAATCAATTTCAAGATTATAAAAGAATGAAAACTGATAGTTGAACTAAATACCTTTCAGTGGCTTTTAATCAGCACTTTGCGATCGTACTATGTGGGAAACCATTGGATGCTTGCGGTTTTAGGAAAGTTGAAAAAATGACAGGCAAAGGGCATAATTTATAGTTTAGCCGCCTGACAAAAACATTCGGGTGGGTTGCCAGTTAAGAACCACGCAACTTAGCGAAGCGATTTCTTGATCGAAGTCCAAAATCCGCCAATGTGTTTGACTTAACTGTTATGCGGAAGCTAAATGATGACACAACAGTAAATCACAGAAAGGAAAAATGAACAAACTAATAATAGCAATTTCGATTGCTGCAATTCTTGCAAGTTGCAATTCGATAAAAAAAACAAGTAAAATGGAAGAACAAATAAATGAAACAACAAACGCAGTTTCTACTAACGACACAACCCCCAAGGTAACGGGAATTGGTGGGATTTTCTTTTTTTCTGACAATCCCGAAGTAACGAATAAATGGTACAGTGAGAACTTGGGACTTGAAACCAATGAATATGGTTCGAGTTTTGAATCCAGAAACCTTAACAAACCCGATGAAATCAATACTCTCCAATGGTGTCTTTTTAAAAAAGGAA
>CAIRHD010000232.1 GCA_903878265.1 uncultured Bacteroidales bacterium
AGAAATCCAGTCCCGAAAATGCTCTAATGCACTTGTGCATTTCGAAAAAGCAAGTTTTAAATATGGGTGCCCATGGAACGGATTTGATAGTTCTATATCACAGAAAACAACAATAATGTATCGCGATAGCCTTGTTTTTGTACACATTCCTGGAGAAATTGTACACCACAGCGTTATTGTTCCTATCGCCGACAGCATTTCAACATCAGTTTCAATACTGAAAACAAAGTATGCCATCTCAAAAGCCTGGATTGAAAACAGTTTACTGAAACATACCCTGGAGCAGGTAAAATCAGATATTGGGCAAATCGTTAAGGGCTTAAACAAGGAAACCTTTATCAATAAAGAGAAAATAGTTAAGGTACCTTATCTGGTTGAAAAACCAGTTAAGATACCCTTGTCATGGTTGCAGAAATTCTTTTTATGGTCGGGCGTAGTTGTTTGGAGTTTTGCAATTGCTTGGGTATTGTACCGCTTCAGGAGGTTTTTAAGTTTCGGTAACTGTTTTGGATAACAAAGTATTTCCAAAGTGCAAACGATCCTTTTATCCAAATTGGAATAACGGCTTGCAAAGTGCAGGCCGTTATTATTTAATCAGAAAGTACCCAAATCGCTTTTTATACGTTCGTTGCCTTGCATCAAATCGGAAGGTGTATAAATATTGGTAATAGATAAATCATGGTGCCTGGCTTGATCCCTGGCTATAATAGGATCATTGTACTTCCTTATCATATCTGTAATGCCGGTATCTTTCAAAGAATAGAATTTTAAACTTAAAGGTAATTCCAAATCTTTTCGAACATGTCGCTCCCAATAATGTGAGAACTGCTTTTCTTTTGCATGTTCTGCCCCCGGTTTGAATCCAGTTGAAAACAGATAAAAATCAGAAGGGTATTCCATAACTCCCATTTCAGTTATAAAATTATTTAATGAAAGAGGAATCGTAACGGCTGCATTTTTATGATTCTTTGCCGTTTCTCCGGGAATAAATATAATACTCCGCTTCAAATCTATATGCCCAATTTTTATATACGACATTTCTTTTGGTCTGATCATACAGAAATAAAGTATCTGTGATGCCAAAAGAAAGTACTTGTTTTTTTTTAGAAGATATTCAGAGATTATTTCTATCGTTTTGGCCGGGATCACAGTCCTACTTTTAATCCCTCTCTTATTCTTACCTAAAACATTTATAGTAGCAGCAGGCGAACTCTTTAGATAACCTCGTTCAACCAGATAATTAGAAAATAATCTGAGAAATTTGAGATAATTATCCCGAGTCCTACTCGATAAATTCAGTTCATTGTAGACATAATCAAGATATTTAACAATAAAATCCTTGTTGAAATAAAACACATGTAGTTCCTCCATTTTAAATTCTACAATATATTCTGAAAATTTATTGTAGTAGCTCACATAACTTAAAATTGTAGCTTCACGGATATTCCCTTCCGCATATTTTTTTCGATTCAGCTTTATAAAATCTTCTAAAACTTTGGTAAGCAGCTGATAACTTTTCGCGTTTTCTTCATCTATATAAGGGCTCCATCCCTTTTCAAGCTCTGAATTAAGTTTTCGCAGCAGATTGTTTGCATAAGCCCGCCGTTCTGAAATTTTCTCGATACTATTAAGTTGGATCCGTTTTCGAACCATCTTTTTTAATTCAATATGGTAGACATAGTATTCAATATACCATCTAACGCCACAAGAAAGCCTTGCAGGTCTGTAATTTCCACTCTTTTGTAAAGTTTCGGATAAGTGCATTTTTTTTTTACTCCTATGAGCTTTTCTCATGGGCAAAAAAGAATCCTTGGCACGAATTTGGACGAGGCAAATATAAAATCAGCTATAACTATCTGATATTCAACTACGTGCGTTGTACTGGACTCGAACCAGTGACCCCCGCCCTGTCAAGGCGGTGCTCTGAACCAACTGAGCTAACAACGCGGTTATGGCGCAAAAGTAACATTTTATCTTTCTCTTTTGGCAAAAGTTTTTATCAAACTTATAACATTGGTCATGTTTCTCACAAAACGAAAAGGTTATCTTCCATTTTTTTGATAATATCACCAATAAATGCTGCGAATAATATATTTTTATGGCAAATTTATGGCAATGAAGAATTTCTTTTTTAGGGTAACAGTATCAGTGTTTTGCTTGTTAATAGCTTCTAAGCTGAACGCACAAAACGGCAGCAAACAATTTGAATTTGACGATTTTTTCAAAAACTATACCTTTTATTCGCCTGGTGTACGCGGTTTTAAATCAATGAAAGATGGAGAAAACTATGCCGCATCCGAAAGCCGTGGCACTAAAATAGCGATTCATAGCTACGAAACTGGCGAAACCATCAAAACGATCCTTGACCTTTCGCAAATAAAAAGCGAAAAACTCAAGAATTTCAGCGATTTCAGCTTCGATAATAGAGAAACAAGGATATTACTGCTTGCTGATAAAGAAGCTATTTATCGCCGGTCGTTTACCGCTAATTACTTTGTTTACGACATTGGAAAACAAATAATTACACAAGTTTCTGATAATGGGAAGCAACAACTTGCCACATTTTCTCCCGATGGCACCAAGGTAGCTTTTGTGCGCCTGAACAACCTTTTTTATACCGACTTGCAGAGTGGCAAAGAAACCCAAATCACAGAAGATGGCAAATTTAATTTTGTGATAAACGGTGTTCCCGACTGGGTGTATGAGGAGGAATTTGAATTCAACAAAGCATTTGAATGGTCGCCTGATGGCCAATATCTTGCTTGGGTTCGTTTCGACGAAAGTCTTGTGGCACAATTCAGTATGACCATGTTCCAGGGTTTGGAGCCTAGTTTGGACGAAAATAAACTTTATCCTGGTGTATCAGCATTCAAATACCCAAAAGCTGGCGACCCTAATTCGGTAGTAAGTGTCAATACTTACAGTTTAATGTCAGGGGAAAAGCAGGTAATGGATATAGGTTCCGAAACGGATATCTATATCCCAAGAATCAGGTTCACGCAAGACTCTGCCCAATTAGCCATATTCAGGCTTAACCGTTTGCAAAACAATCTCGAAATATTGTTAGCCTCACCTTCAACAGGTAAATCGCAGATTTTAATCACCGAAACCAATAAATATTATCTCGACGAGAATTATTTTGATGATGTTAAATTTCTGGAAGACAAACTCCATTTCACCATGCGCAGCGAAAAGGATGGATTTTCGCATATTTATCTGTACAACATGCAAGGGAAGTTGGTCAGCCAAATTACAAAAGGCGATTTTGATGTAACCACACTTAATGGGGTTGATGTAAAAAATAAACTATTGTATTACACTTCGGCTGAACCAAAACCTTATCAACGTGAGGTTTACAGTATAAAATGGGATGGAAGCGGGAAAAAGAAAATCTCGGTTTCAACCGGGTCCAATTCGGTAAAGTTCAGCGAAGGTTTTAAATTCTATTCTATTACTTCATCCAGTGCCAAAACACCTTCAACCACCATTTTGTACAACCAGAAAGGGAAAATAGTCAGGGTACTTGATGATAACAAACCTCTTAACGACAAACTCAAAGAATATAAGTTTGCTTACCGCGAATTTTTTAATTTCAATACTTCCGGAAATATAAACCTGAACGGATGGATGCTTAAACCTGCTGATTTCGACCCTGCAAAAAAATATCCTGTTTTTATGACCCAATACAGCGGCCCGGATTCGCAGAGTGCTCTGGATGTATGGGATTTGGGTTGGGAAGAATATTTAGCGCAACTTGGTTATATTGTAGTTTGTGTTGATGGTAGAGGAACTGGTGGCCGAGGTGAAGCTTTTCGCAAAGTAACATACTTGCAATTAGGCAAATACGAAACAATCGATCAGATTGAAGCAGCCAAATACTTGGGTTCGCTTTCCTTTATTGATGCAAGCCGAATCGGGATCTGGGGCTGGAGTTTCGGCGGTTATATCTCATCTTCGTGCATGGTAAAAGGCGATGGCGTTTTTAAAACAGGGATTGCAGTAGCTCCAGTAACAAATTGGCGATATTACGACAATATTTATACCGAGCGTTTTATGCGCACTCCGCAGGAGAATCCAGAAGGATACGACCAAAATTCACCGCTTAATTTTGCTGAAAACCTAAAGGGGAATTTTTTGGTGTGCCATGGCATAGCAGACGATAACGTTCATGCCCAGAATACTTTCGAGTTTACAGAGCGTCTTGTTCAAGCCAACAAACAATTTGAAATGCAGCTATATACTAACCGAAACCATGGTATTTATGGCGGCAACACAACGTATCATCTCTATACCCGGATGATAAATTTTATAATGGAGAAGCTCTAACTCTATTTTTGCTCTTTTTTACAAACTCAGCCTTTTATTCCCTGATACGGTTGACGCATGAGTATCGAACGACCTAAAGTAATTTCATCGGTATAATCGAGTTCGTCGCCAACAGGAATCCCTCGGGCAATAATGGAAATATTCACATTAAATTGCTTCAACATTTTATAAAGGTAAAAATTCGTGGTATCGCCTTCTACCGTTGCTGGCAATGCCATTATAATTTCTTTGAAATTGCCTTTGTCAACTTTGTCAACTATCGGGGCAATGCTCAAATCGGAAGGGCCAATCCCTTCGACAGGCGAAATAATACCGCCTAAAATATGGTAAACGCCTTTAAATTGGGCCGTGTTCTCAATTGCCAGCATGTCGCGGATGTCTTCGACAATACATAGGGTGGTCTGGTCGCGTTTTGGGTTTGTGCATACGTCGCAAATATCGCGATCCGAAATGTTGTTGCAAATCGTGCAGTATTTTATCTCGCTTCGGAGCTTGATGATAGTTTCGCCTAAAGCAGCCGCTATTTCAGGTGATTGCTTCAACAGGTGCAACGCCAATCGTAAGGCTGTTTTTTGTCCGATCCCAGGCAAACGGGTGAGTTCGCCAACCACATTTTTTAATAATACTGATGAGTAATTGCCTTCCATAATGATATTTTTCAGCGAAGTCGCTTTTTTGAGATTGAATTATTCTGTGATTTTGTTCAACCTTAATTTAAAATGCAAAAAGGAAATGATGAGAGCGGAAAATGGAAGCTTGAAAAAGAGAAGTAATGGTATCAAGAATTCGATTTAAAATGAAAATTCACTTTGATTAACGGCTGATTATTCAGCGAACAATCCTTTTGCCAAATATTCATTCAGGTATTTCAATTTACTATTTCCTGTTTACTGTTTACTGTTTTCTATTTTCTATTTCCCAATAGCTGCTCTCCACCTTCTACCTTTTTTCTTCATGTTAAAACAATTATTTCAAATCAAACAGAGGTAAAGCCCAAAAACCACACTTCAAAAGTAACCATTTTTCGTATTTTTATACTATTGTTGTCCCTAATACGTTTAAATCTATTCACGCAAAAACAATCCCAAACCATGAATTTTACAAAATTGATCCTGTATTCAGGTTTTGTTTTACAGATAACTTCATCCTCACTTTTCGCCCAAAATGTTGTTGATGCTAAGGGTTTTAAGCAAGGCGAATGGCGGAAAACCGATGCCAAGGGTAACATTATTTATACAGGTAGTTTTAAGGATAATATCCCGCAAGGCCTTTTTAAATATTATTATGAGGACGGCAAAGTAAGGTCGGAGCTTACTTATTCGGCAGATGGAAAGATGGCAATCGCACTTAATTTCTATCCTACTGGTAAGAAAATGGCTGAAGGCATCTATATCGAAACAAAGAAAGACGGCTTATGGAAGTATTATAACGATTTGGAAATACTATCGGCTGAAGAAACGTATCAGAAAGGTTCGCCTAACGGAGTTTGGAAAACCTATTATGACGATGGTAAATTGCTTGAGGAGCGTCCGTATAAAAGTGGGACAAAGGATGGGGTGTGCAAGCAATATTTTATGGATGGGAAATTAAAATCGGAAGTCAATTTTATAAATGGGAAAAACGAAGGTTTTGCGAAGTTTTATTTCACAGACGGCAAACGCATGCTTATGGGGCAGTTTAAGGATGATTTGAAGACTGGTTTATGGATTTCGTATAAAGAAAATGGCGAGAAAGAGAGCGAAATAGAATATACGGATGGAACAATCTCGAAAGAAATATACTACGACAAAGCCCTTGAACAGGAACTGAAAAACGATGTGAAAGAGATACCAGAATAGGGGTTGGTTTGGTTAATAGTGATTGGAAAATAGTTAATGGTTCTTGGGGATTGAATATAGATCCAAAAGCATAATATTTAATCTGACAGTTTTGAAGATTCTTCTTAGAGTACAGAATTATATCATTTCTAAGGAGCAATTGCTTTTTTAATCACCATGGAGCATCTGGTGTTTACTGATTTTACTATCTTCAAGGCGGGAAGAATCGAAGGAAGAATTTATGTTTAGATTCTGATGTATCAATATTCTGTTTAACAGCTATTTAGATACCATGTGCGTCAATCGTTTGTTTTGATTTCCCTTAATCCACTTTTTTATCTTTCACTATCTGATTCTTTTTGTATCATGCCCACCAAATAAAAAACCTGTTGAAAAGTGAGATTTTTCAACAGGTTTTTTTTATTCAGTGGTTCAAAAAATCAGGTTTCGAAAGAAACAATTATATGATTTTGACCAATGAGGCAAGCAGTAAACTATTTACCAGGGTTAGCGTTCAACCAATCGATTGAATTCTGTAAAAGTTGCAATGCATAAGTTGGGTTGTGAGCGCCCATAGACAATTCGGTATTGATATAGCCATAATTGTAAGCTGCACCCAATTCGCCATATTTCCATTGACGGCCAATCCTAAATGTATAGGTTGCATCAGCAGCATATTTCAGCATATTGCCATAAATAACCAAGCCAGTGGTTGGGCTAACAGTGTTGTTGCCTGTTGAAGTAGCGAAAAGGTCGCCAGGGGTTTGGGTTGTTGGATACAATTTTCCGTTGAAATCATGAGTATTCATTGCGCTGTATGAAACAACACCACTCGAATTTGTAGTTTTCCTAAAAACTTTTCTGGCTGTGAGCAATTCGGCCAACTCAATACGTTTCCCATCAATTAACGCTTGAACTGGAGTGATTTTGTCAGCACCATTATGGCAAGCGGTACATTCAGCTTCGTTAACCCATAATGAGTGTCCACCTTTTCCTGTAGCTGCATCAAATTTGTTCATGTGGCAATCGGTACAGGAAGCATCGGAGTGTTTCCATGTTCTGGTATAAACTTTGCCAGCATATTCGTACCCGTTTATACCTTTAAACAGGTTTGACTGGTTACCATCATGAACTGCGAAACTGCGGCCTACCAAATAGGAAACAGGAGCATTGTCATCCGTATTTACGAACGGGAAGTATGGCAATTGGTCGAAAGCCTTGTTGATAACGTCAGGTGTAAGGGTAGTATCGGAATAAACCAATGATGTAGCGCCACGGATTTGGTGACAAGTTGTACAAAGGTTATTGATTTTACCAAAATCGGTTGCAGTAAGGTTTTTGTTGTAGTTCAAATACACTGGCGAAACCGTGCTCAATACC
>CAIRHD010000233.1 GCA_903878265.1 uncultured Bacteroidales bacterium
ACCAAAACCCCTGTGCTGATAAAAGAATTATTTTTCACATTAACGTGAAAATAAAATCCAAGGTTGAAATGGTTAAGGCCTTCAGAACCGCTGATATCATTTAGATAAGAGCGATTTAATCCACCAATCACTCCGAATTCGGTTTTGGGCGTATTCAGTGCTTCTCCGAATAAAAGAGAAATTAATACCTGCGCTTTCAAATTAATTGAAAAAACAAGGAGAATGGAAATGATAGTGATTTTAATAAGGTTTTTCATGTTTTTAGTTTACAGTTGAATCTACTCCGAAAACACATATAACTTAAAATTGTTCCTTTCCCCTTGGATGCACAAGGAAATTTTTTTATAGTGATCCCTTAAACCCGCAAGAAAGTTATTAATAAACCCAATTAACACATAATGCAAAAGTATGATACACAATGTTTTGAGGGTTGAAAAAGATTACCTATTTTGTTGCTGTGAAATACAAAAACTTGTTTTAACTTTTTCAGTGCGAAAATACACAAAATACCTACAAATATAAGCACTGTTCAGGGATTTCTTTTGTCAACAGTGAGTATATCAATGTAGGATTGACTCAACTTTTTGATAATGAACTTGGAACAAAAGTTAAAACTATAGGTTTTCCATACAGTAATACAATCAGGAATTCCTCCAATGTCTTTTTGAGTTTCCGACTCCCGTCTTCTGACTTCCTGCAATCTGTTCCTTACTAAATTCATAGTAGAAACAATAAATCAAATAATTAAAATATCAGGTCAAACTCATCTTATCAGGTTAAAATACTTACTGATAGCTATTTTTTTGCAAATCATATATTTTGCGAAAACCCTAGATAAAAAATCCTACATTTGTATTGCAGTACGTTTTAAGTCTTATTTATACACATGCCAATGGTATACTATCTACGTCCTATTTCTCTTACCTTGCTTCTTATTATCAATATGTCCATCATTTGCTTTGGTCAGGAAAAGGAAACTTCAGTATCCGACACCTTGTCAAAGTTAGAAAGGACAAACAAGAAATTGGAAGGACTTTTTCAGATAATTCCGGTGCCTTTATACTCTTATTCAGTCGAAGCTGGTCACACCTTTGGACTGGCAAAGTTCAATTTGATTGATTTATCGCGAGTTGATTCAGTTTCACAAGCTTCAAGGATTTCAGAAGTCGCAACTGTATCTACTGAAGGCAGGATAAATATTTCTGTATCGACTGATTTAAATTGGCATCAGGACAAATACATGGTATTTGGTTATTTTAATTACAAGCGCCAGCCAGAATATATGGTGGGTATTGGCAATGATTTTAACCGCGAAGATCTTGAAAAAATATCATTTGATCGTTTTAAATTCGTCAATTACGGGTTGATACAAGCGGTTAAACATCTCTATATTGGGGTGGGACTTGATGTATCCGATTATCGTGATGTTGAAACAGACAGCACAAGTTTCCTGATCAGAGATAATGTAACCGGGCTTGAAGGAGGTACTTCCGTTGGAATTGGGTTTTCTGTTACTTACGATAGCAGGGACAACCGTTATAATGCTTACAAAGGAGCTTTTCTTACACTGAAAACCATGTATTTCCCAAGCTTTTTCGGAAATCCGTATGTATTCTCAACCTATAATCTTGATGCGCGCAAATATTTTAACCTCTGGCACAAGCATATAATTGCTATTCAGGCAACTACCAGTTACCGATCTGGCAATGTGCCTTTTTATGAATTGTCGATGTTGGGAGGAGAAGATCAAATGAGAGGTTACTACAAAGGTGTAATACGTGATAAGGTTTTGGTTGACGGTCAAGTTGAATACCGTATGCCAGTTTGGAATATTTTTGGTATCAATGCTTGGGTAGGTACCGGTCGGGTGGCTTCAAGTTACTCAAGCCTCATGCTTGATGGATTCTGGCTTTCGTACGGGGGAGGCTTTAGGATAAAAGTTGACAGCAAACATAACACTAACCTTAGGTTTGACTTTGGCTTTGGCCCTGGAGGAATAAAAGGATACTATATAAACTTTGGTGAAGCATTTTAATATAACCAGCTTATTTTCAATTACCCTCAATATATATTCGCATTTCACAATCCGCAATCTTTCTACTTCCGCATATAACCTCTCCCTGAACTATGGTTACGCTAAAAACTTCATTAACTATCTGAACACTTGTACTTAAAACATCACCCACAGAAGGCAGGGTATGGATATTGAGGTTTTTTATTGCCGCAATGTACCCAAGTTTCACCTTTTCATTTTTTACTTTTGCCCTGTAACCAGCTCCTGCCGCGATAGTTTGAGCTATATTTTCGATAATACCAGGTTCAAGCAATTCGCCTTCGGCAACGAATAAATTATCTCTTTTCACCTGGAATTCGCACACGACTTTACTTTCGCTGATATCAACAATCTTATCAATCATTATAATTGGCGGTCGTTGTGGAATGTATTCCTGTATATGAAGATGGGTTTCGTTCATGCGGTTATTTCCCCCAGAAATTATAGTAATTGAACCATTGCAACGGATATTGCTTCACTTTTTTTTCGAGTTCGGAAACGTAATTCCTGCTGATTTCATCCAAAGCAACATCTTGCTTTCCATTATAAATAACCGACTCTGTAGCGAAAAAATGATAGTGAAATCCCGGCTCCCTAAACGCGTACACAAAACTTACGGGAACACCGAAGGTAACAATCATTCTAAAAATATTGTATGGGAAAAAGGCATCTTCGTCAAGAAAAGGCTGTGGAATTTTACGCTGCGTGCGGTTCATCATTCTGTCGGCATGCATACAAATCAGCTCGTTTTTGTCCAGTGCTTCAAGTATCTGATAAATATGCGACATATCGTCACTGATGGTAATAATATTGGCTTTTCGTTTCCCGGTAACGCTTTGAAGGTAATTTTTGATGCTTTCATATTCAGCATCATACATCACTATGTTTACGGTTGTGTCGAGCCTGTCGAGATAGTGGCCAGCAATTTCCCAATTACCGGCATGAGCGCTCAGTAAAATACCGCCTTTGTTGTTTTTCACCATTTGATGGAGGTTTTCCTCCCCTTCGAAATAGAAGCTGAACCTGTCGCCAAATCCTGCCATGGCAGAAATTTTATCGATCAGGCATTGACCGAAAACAAAGTAATTTTGATAAAGGCTTAAAACGGTTTTTAGTTTACCAAATCCAAGTTTTCTGAAATATTTATAGCTGTAACGGGTTGAACTGCGCGGAGTAACCAAATAATAAAATGCTACAAACCGGAGCAAAAGATATGCAGCCGTTAAACCTGCATGTTTCAGAAGAAAAACAAAAATCTGATACCCTGTTTTCCCTCCCTTTGATTTTCCCGTCCAGCCCTTTTCATCCATTCTTCAAACTAATTAGTTTCTGTTTATAAACTTAGATTATCCAAAAATGTACGAATTAAGAATTACGATTTACGATTTGTTTTCAGCGAGATATGTGTCAATTGTAAATCACACATCGTAAATTAAAATAAAACTTGACATTATGGACAAGCTCTAATTATTTGATACTTCTTCCTGATTATTTATTTTCCCTTGAACATAGGTATAAAACTCCTCGAATGTGGCTAAGTTTTGAAAATCGCCTTGTTTTACTTTAAACCCAAAGTTGCTTTCTATCACAACCACAAGATCCACATAATCCAAGCTATCAAGTTGCAAGGTATCACGCAAGTTAGCTTCAGGCACTATTAATTCTCTTTCTATTTCAAATTCTTCAACCAAAAAAGGTATTATTTTTTCTGCAATTTCAATCTGTGTCATGTCTTGATAATTTATTTATTGTCCCATTTTTTAATAATAAGGGAAGAATTAGTACCACCAAACCCAAAGGAGTTTGATAGAAAACAGTCTATTTTCGTTTCTTTTGTGTCTGCTAGTATATTCAATTTTGCCGAATCCTCATCAGGATTCTCAAAGTTAATATTCGGAGCGATAAAACCGTTCTGCATCATGAGCATGGAATATACTATTTCGCTCGCCCCAGCCATCCAACATTCGTGGCCAGTCATGGATTTTGTTGATGAAACATAAGGTCCCGGATCCCCAAATACATTGAAAATAGCTTTTGCCTCCGACGCATCGCCAGCGGGTGTGGATGTTGCATGAGCATTTATATAATCAATTTCTTTAATTCCGAGTTCCGATTGCTCAAGAGCCATTTCCAAAGCTTTTTGAGGCCCTTCTATTGTAGGATTTGAAATATGTGCTCCATTCGATGAAAAACCATATCCAATCACTTCGCCTAATATCGTTGCACCACGACGCAAAGCATGATCAAGGCTTTCGAGTATTACAGTAGCTGCACCGCCACTTGGTACAAGTCCATCGCGATCACGGTCGAAAGGCCTGGATGCTTTTTGAGGTGCATCTTCACGAATTGAAAAAGCCCCAAGTGCATCAAAATTGCCCATCGAGTAAAGATTGATTTCCTGTGCCCCACCGCAAATTATACAATCCTGGTATCCGTGTTTAATAAACATATGCCCAAGCCCAATTGAATGCGAACCGCTCGAACATGCCGCACTCACTGTAAAGTTGATTCCTTTAAGCCTTAGGATGGTAGATAAATTCATGGTTACGGTAGAGTTCATTGTTTGAAATACAGATCCTGAACCTACCATTACGGTATCGCCTTTTTCGCGGATAATATCATTGGCCGAAATCACAGCCTTCGCAGAACTATCGTTGCCAAAGAGTATCCCGATACAACTCTTATCTATAAAATCCTGGTCGATGCCTGCAACTTTTAGCGCTTCATCGGTTGAC
>CAIRHD010000234.1 GCA_903878265.1 uncultured Bacteroidales bacterium
CTTATCGAACAGGATTACCTGAAGTTGGACACAGACACCAAAAAATTCTTCGATGCCATTAAAATTTTGGCCAGAAACATGTTCTGCCTCGAACTACAGCCTTTTAAAGAAAAGTATGACAACTTCAGGGACGACCATGTACTGTTCAGGTATATAACCCGGGCTGCGGGCACCATAAAACCAGAAAACGGACTGTTGGAGGTCCAGCTTCAGCTCGCTATGGAATATTCAAAAAAAATCAAAACCATTTTCGATGGCATAATTGGTGAAATTAACCAAAAGAACCCCTCTTTACCTGATGGATCCAATCAAAAGATTTACTTAAAACTCATGGCTAATTAATCTTTATCTTGCGATTGACAGTGGCTGGTTTGAGCTTATATGGTGAGTTCTGATTCTTCATGTCTCACCACAATAGGCACAATAGGACACATAAGTATTCAAAAATAAAAAAGCCTTTCCCGTTATTCACAGGAAAGGCCTTTTTCACTATTCTCTATTCACTTTTCACTTAATTATTACTTTCGTGCTAATGGTCTGCGCATTGTTAACAACGCTTACGATATAAACACCAACTTTGAGGTTTGTTGCATTTATAACCTTTAGCGCATCGCCGTTTACCGAACGCTGTATCACCGTCTGACCAATCATATTCCTTACATAAACTTCGGCTTTGCCAGTGTTACCGCTCAAATAAATGTTTCCGGCATTGGCATAAATGCGCAATGCTTCTGGGCAGGATGGTTCGGTGGTGCCAACTGTGCTAAGGAAATGCAACAAGAAACGGTTTGCATCATCACCAGCTTCGGAAGTGAAGGTGTAAACAGGGTTTTCGGTCAGGTTTTGGTCGGTATTGGTTTTTAAGTCTTTCAGGAACACTTCGTAACCTTCCATGCTTTCCTTCAGTTCGATGGAGAAGTTAGTGGCATCGTTTTTAACAAAACCGAATGGGATCAAGGATTCAGCTGGGAGGTTTGGCAAGCAATTGACCGAAAGGTTTAGGTCGCCAAGTTTAGAATAGAACAAAGGTGCAAAGCCAGGCAAGAACTCGCCGTCGTACATTAGGTCGAAACCTTCGGTAGCATCGGCATACACCATAACCTTACTAATTTGCTCACTTGTTCCGTCTGCGGTTTTAGCTACAAGCGTAATTTGAGGAATCACAGTTGAAGATTTATAGAATGCTTGTGCCGCATGATCCCTTTTTGATGCCGGAATGGTTAAACTACCCGTACCCCCTGAAGCCTGTACCATAAACCCGTTGGTAGCAGGAATAGCCATCGGAACGACTGAAGTAATTGGTGTGTAGCTCTGTGTCGCTTCATTCCAAATATTTGCAATTCCAGCGATATTTGTCAAATTCCATGCAGCAGTTGCGTCCCAGGTAATAGCACATGCAAAAGGATTACCCAATAAATGCCAGCTACGATTAGCTTGACTTGTCCCAGTAATAGTCAAACCTGCAATAGGAACATCTGTAACATTTAAAGTGCCTGAAAACACTTTTGTTCCTTCCGTATTGTATGCTGCCATGTAGCCTTTGCCAACAGTAAAATTTAATGAGCCATTGGCCGTATTCCATGTAGGGGCAGTAACAGTATTTTTATAATTGACCCATAAATTTGAGGGTTCGTACCAGCAATAAAAATCGTATTCGGTATCAGGCGTTGTTACAAAATTAGGGCTTATAGCCTGACTTGCAACTGGTGAACTTAGAAAATGCCAACCATCCTTGGCAGTTAACCAATCTGCATTGTTCATATACCGCTCAAAAGTGGCAGAAACATTAGTCGAACTGTTTTTGAGTGAACCAGTGCCAGTTACATCCGATTTGATGACCAATCCGGTTTCTGTGGCACTATTGGTTAATGCACCAGTAACTGTCAGTGATTTACCAGCCTGCACTTCAACAACACCTCCGCTTTCAATTGTTAAAGCAGGGATGGTTACATCAGTTCCAGTAATTGTTAATTTTGCTCCACTTTTAACAGTGATAAGGCTTGAAGATAAGGAAACACTAGTTTCGATATTTCCTGCTTCAATAACTGTTGCACCTGTAAATGCTTTTGCAGATGAAGAAAAAATTATTTTACTATTTTGTTTTAACGAAATACCTCCAGTGCCAGTAAGGTTACCAGATATTGTTAAAACTTTGCTATTAGAGCCATACACATTAATGAAGTTTCCGTTATTAGTTATTGCACCTGAAAAAGTCAAGTTGCCACTTATTGGATTAATTTGAGCCCAATTATCTAATTGAATTGGGACATTAAAAGTATGGGTTGCTGAAGAATTATTTTCAATTTTGGGGTCGCCATTATTGGCTTTTAAAATTAGCTTTAGGCTCCCATCTGCATTAAGAGTTCTTGCAGATGTAGCGTTAACAGTAAAAAAAACACTTTTCACTGAATAATCAGACGTATTCAAGTTCATTGTATTTATTCCATTCCCATCAAAATATACATCGTTTGTTCCAAAACAATCTGGTCTCTTTCTAAATCCACCCCAATCGTTGTAAAACCATTGCCCATCACCAGCAGGTTCACAAGTAGAGCCCCATTCCCATTTTCCATCACTAGGTCCATCCGTTCGCCAAGTTGCTCTGGTTTGCCCCACAACCATCCCCCCTACCAGCACAAAAGCCATAAGTAGGAATATCACCTTATACATTGGGGTTCTGCTTGTTTGCCTGTTTGTGGGTTTTGTTGCAATTGCTCTTGCGCACATTTCCTGTAACGAAACAGTAATAAGGGTTAAAAAAAGTATTGATTTCTTCATAAGCACCTCCTTTTTGGTTATTAGTTATTGGTTATTAGTTAATTGGGTTCGGTTAAACTTTCAACTCGCAAATTTACTTATTGTTCAAATACTGTGCAAGTACTTTCACATTACTTTTATTTATAGTCGGAGTGCGACTCAAAGTTTAGCCCCGACTTGCATAACGATATTTCGTCTTGTTCGGAATTTGGCCTATTTCATTATCCCTTTTTGGTCGAGGGCTTGTTGGTATTTGGCGGCGTTCAATAAGTGTTGGTTGAGGGTAACGGCAAAATTGTGGTATCCCGAAAAGTCTTCGCGGGCACAGAAATACATATAGTTGTGTTGGCGATAATTCAATACGGCATCGATGGAGGAAATGGAAGGCAAGCAGATTGGCCCCGGCGGCAAGCCAAAGTATTTGTAGGTATTGTATGGCGAATCGATGGTTTTATACACATTCAGCACCCGCTTTATGCTAAAA
>CAIRHD010000235.1 GCA_903878265.1 uncultured Bacteroidales bacterium
CCGTTTGATCTCTTTGGATGGGCCGTTAACCGCTGTACACCGCTGGTATCTGCCCTTTTCCAACCGCTTGTAAAACAAAGCGAACCCATCGCCATCCCAATACAGCAGCTTGATGTGGGTGCGGGGCTTGTTCAAAAAGATGAAAATATCGCCAGAAACAGGGTCTTTGCCCAAGCTGTTGCGCACGATCCCGGCCAACCCGTCAAAGCCGTTGCGCATATCGGTGGGCCCGCAACATTGGTAATAGTGCAGGTTCGCGCTAAACCCAAGCATCTAACCGTACACTTTTACGCACAAGCCACCCGGGAAAGTGAACACTATTTGTGCCTGGTTGGTGCTTTCGTCGGGTTTTGGCATTTGCCCCATTACAACCACCGGCTTGTCCGAGGGTATCAACTCCACAAATTGGGGTGGGCCGCCTGCCGCATCCCGCTTCTTGTGGACCCAATACTCAAAGCAACTTTTAGAAAGGCCAATGCCAGAGGCGAACTCCCGCATCGTCTTCCCGCTCTTTTTCCACTCATCAACCCTTGCAAACATTGCCGCCTGCTTTTCACCGTTTATCATATACCGATTTTTGCGCCAAAGGTAGGCAGTAAGGTCTGGCAATAAAATATGGGGTTAGTGGGGTGAATACCAATAGGTTGCTTCATGTTTTGTTCTCAGGTGATTAAGCAATAAGTCGGTTCATTGAATAAAATGGAAGAATGGGTGGGTAAGGCGATGAGTAATAGGGGATTAAAAAGTGGGTTTAGTGAAGTTCAGTGGGCTGAAAATAGTGATGTTCTGAAGCTCTATTAATTTGAAAATGTATGCATGTTAAAAAAAACATTTGGTTATGGTGAAGGTTGTTTTTAGTTCCGCAGTTTCAACGTTCCAACCAAGGCGGCGCTTTGTCATTTATGTAGTTGAATAACAAAGCAATACAATTTTGTTGGAGCTTTCCAACAGGTTTTTGTGGATTATTTGATTCCAACAAAAAACACAGGTTCATAAAATATTTTAGCAATGCTTTCCAACACGATCCAATAAACAAACAATGTCCCAACCGAATCAATTAGTAGTTATATTATTGATTATTAGTTATTTATTATTATTATAGCTTAGCGTGTTGGAACGATGGAACTGTGGAACTGACTTTTGCCGCAGGAATTATGATTTTATTTTCATTGAGCAGGGATATATTTTTAGCTGTTTTATGTGTTTCGACCCTTCGAGTCATCTATTGGTGAGATTCAAATCAAAAAGCAGATAGATCTATAGTGAGATGCTTTTCTCCTTTGGAAAAGGCTTATTTCGAATTTTCAAGTTTTTTTGCTTCAATTACAAACATATCCAATAGCATTGCCTAAAATATTGTCCCGGTTTTTGCTTCCAAACATTTGGTGACAAATGCTTTTTTTGAAACTGATTCCTTTAGATATTTTGAGATAATTGTTCCATTCCCTCCCTGTTTTTATGAATTTGCTTCATGTTTTGTTTATTGCTGATCAGGTCATAAGCCAGCTTGAAGGTATTTTTAGGGTTGTAATGAAATCAAGGAAATATAATTTGTTCAGGTAAATATTTTCTTGTTCGAATCAGGATGGTCTCGATTTTGGGCGTATTGGGTATGATCCAGCCTCATTGAAGATGAGGGTAAGATCTTTTCCCTCCATAAAACCCCTTACCAATGAGAACTAGGCATTTGTCTGGTTTAAGCACCCAAGCACTGGCCAAACTTGCTTAAACGGCAGATGAAGGTCCGTGTACTATAAAGATATTCCTTAAAAGCCGGCAATGATCTTTGAATGGGATGATGCAGTGCATGTTGTTGATCGGGTATCGGATTTTTGAGCAAGAATTTCGTAAGGGCGGTTTTGGTGCCATGCAAATTATTGAATAGTATTTTGTAACTTCCCTTCGTCTCCCTGCAATTCTTTTCTTGTACTTTGAATTGAAAAAATCCAGGCAAAAATTATAAATCCAGGCAAAAAAAGCAATTTGTTAAGTTGTTCTGCAGATACCTGCATTGGCTGTACAGCCAATGCAGGGGCTAAAAAGTGAAAGTTGAACCAACCCCAAATTGATAGTATTGTAAAACGGCTGCGTTGCAATTTAGAAACAGAACAGAGAAGATCCAACTGGTTGATGGTTTTACCTGAAGGTTATACAGGTATTGTTTATATTGCACTTCCAGACTTTCAAGTACGGTAAAACGTTCGTCGTAGCGCAATTGTTCCCGGAGCGAATCGATCTGGTTGTGGGTCTCTGTCGAACGGCTGAGCATTTCTTCCATTTCGCAGTAAAGGACAAAGAATATTTCTTCCAAAAAACTCTTATCCAAAATTCAAAAGCATGGTTGAGCCAACAGCAAATTTCAGGGTCAGGATGCTGTGCATCCATGTGTGGTTTATTGAGAATGAACAATCAGATATTCTTCTGTTTCGACATTTAAATAACGCTTATTGGCGTTATTTAAACATTCAGCGATGAACCATTTGTTTCAGGGGCTTGATCCAGTAGGGCAATCAGTTTTCTACTCTATCAAATCAATGGCTGTACGCTGTAATTCCTTGCTTACATCATAATATCGGGCAAACGCTTTGCTGTTTGATACATGGCCGCTCATGGAGGCAATGATGGCACTGTCTATTTTCCCAAACAGCCCTCCAACAAATGTCCTTCGTGCCATGTGCGAACTGGCGATGTCGCATAAGCGTACATTTTCGGATTCCCTTGTGGTGGGGTGTTGACGGGTAACGGTTCTTACCAAACCAACCAGTTCAAACAATTCCTTTATATATTGATTGTATTTCTGAACCCCCAAAAAAGGTAAAATCCTGCCATCAGGGATATCATACCGGGAGAGAATCTGTATTGCTTTAGCTGTCAGCGGCACTGTTACCGTTATAGGTTTTCCTTCTTTTGTTTTGCGTGGGATGTAACTTAATATGGAATTGTTGATGTTGCTTTTTTTCAGGGAATGCAAATCGCCCACACGGCAACCGACCAGGCATTGAAAGACGAATATATCCCGGACCTGTGCCAGATGGTCATTTTTGATCTCCGTATCAAATAAAACATTGCGCTCATCCAGTGTTAGATAAATTGGGGTGCCATAGACTTCAATAGGTACTGCGTAACTATCAAAAGGATATGGTATTGTTATTCCTTGGAGTTTCAATTCCTTTATCGTATGGTTTATAAATGCACGGGTTATCTTTACTATTGCGTGTATCGTGTTGATGCCCCTTGCAGCTACTGTTTCCCCATTTACCGTTTTCTTTTCTGATAAAAGAAATTTCTCGAATGCACGCAATAAATCTGGGGTAACCAAATCGAATGTCAAGAATAATTTATTTTTTTCGGCAAAACGCTGCCATTGCCTCATAGTGTAGTCTGTTCGTTGTATGCGCCCTTCAGATACCCTTGAATTTTCAATAGAGGTTGCAAACAGTGGAAAGAAGAGCAATGGCTTGGCTTCCGGTTCCACAACAACCTGAGA
>CAIRHD010000236.1 GCA_903878265.1 uncultured Bacteroidales bacterium
GAAAACCGTTTTGAACAGGAAATATTCTGGTACCTCGAAAAACTCGATATTACTGAAGAAAAACTCCGTTTGCGCAAACATTGCGATTATTTTATTGACACGCTGAACAGCAACGAATCGAGCGGAAGGAAGTTGGGTTTCATCACCCAGGAAATTGGCCGCGAAATAAACACACTCGGCTCAAAAGCTTATGATGCCAATATCCAGATGATTGTGGTGCGAATGAAGGATGAACTGGAAAAGATAAAAGAGCAGGTTAGCAATGTATTGTAGGGATTTAGACTGTTAGGCTGTAGGATTGCAGATGAACAAATTTTTCCATATAATTCAGCGATGAACAAAAACAATTAATAAAATTCACTCATTTTGACCGCAGCGAATCGTAAAATAATCATCATTTCTGCCCCGTCGGGAGCTGGTAAAACCACCATCGTAAAACACTTATTGTATGTATTCCCGCAACTTGGGTTTTCGGTTTCGGCAACAAGCCGCAAGATAAGGCAGGGCGAAAAAAATGGCAGGGAATACTATTTTGTGCAATCAGCCGAATTCGAGCAGATGATAGAAGATGGTAAATTGCTCGAATGGCAGGAAGTTTATCCAGGAAGTTATTATGGCACACAGGTTTCGGAAGTGGAACGCATTGCAACAAATGCACAGTTCCCGGTTTTCGATGTGGATGTGGTTGGTGGGCTGAATATTAAAAAAATGTATGGAGCAAATGCGCTGGCCATATTTATAAAGCCGCCTTCGTACGAAATACTCGAATCGAGGCTGCGCTCCCGGGCTACCGACAGCGAGGAAAGTTTGCAAAAACGCCTGCTCAAAGCAAAATGGGAACTTTCCTTTGAAAAAGATTTTGACATTATAATTGTTAACAACCGCTTGGATGATGCCTTTGAACAAGCCGAGAAACTTGTTATCGATTTTCTTGGCATAAAATTATAAACCAGCAACTTAATGAAAAAGACCGGACTTCTATTTGGCTCATTTAACCCTATACACATCGGGCATTTGATGATTGCCGGTTATATGTATGAATTTAGCGATTTGGATGAACTCTGGTTTGTGGTTTCGCCGCTCAACCCGCTGAAAGAACAAAAAACATTGCTTTCCGATCATCACCGGCTACAGATGGTGAACCTTGCCATTGAAGACGATACCCGCTTTAAGTCGTGCAATATTGAGTTTAAATTGCCGAAACCTTCATATACCATACACACTCTTACTTACTTGCAGGACAAATACCCTAACCGTGAATTTGTAATTATTTCAGGGACAGATATTTTCCCCACTTTTCAAAAATGGAAAAACTGGGAACGCTTGCTGGAGTTTTATTCCTTTTATGTGTATCCACGCCCTGGATCTCAGGATCATGAACTTACAAAACATCCTTCGGTAAAAGTTTTTGAAGCGCCAATGGTCGAAATTTCGGCAAGTTTTTTGCGCGAAGCCATTCGTGAAGGCAAAAACATGTCGTATTACATTCCCGAAAAGGCATACAAATACATACAGGAAATGCACTTCTACGAAAAATAAGCCATGCTTGCTTGTTGATGTAATATCTGGAATTAAAAAAGCCTGTCCGCAATTGAACAGGCTTTTTTAATACTGCTTGTATCCAATGAAATTATGCAGGATGAATTGCTTCAACCGGACAAACATCAGCGCAGGAGCCGCAATCGGTGCAAATATCTGCGTCAATTTTGTAAATATCACCTTCGGCGATAGCTTCAACAGGACACTCATCAATACAGGTTCCGCAAGCGGTGCAATCGTCAGAAATAACGTAAGCCATTTGTTTAGGGAGTTTAAAGTTAACGCTGCAAATATAAGCAGTATTCTCTTTATCACGAGCGAAAAAAGATTTTTCGGTCCTTAATAATCAGTTCTAGTGGCCTGAAACAATAAAATCTTTTATTCGTATTGCCAATATTAATTATTTAATTAATTGTATTACAGTGATATGGGATAAATAAACTTACGCTTTTTAGAATTTATATAAATAAGATTTTAAATTTATGGTCAATTAAAAACTTATACCTTTGCGCCATTATTAATTCAAAAAACGAAAGCATGAGCGATCAGAGTAACTTCATCGAGAAAGAAGATGTTGTTGTAAAATTTTGTGGCGATTCAGGCGATGGCATGCAACTTGCCGGTACACTTTTCAGTGATGCGGCTGCTCTCATTGGCCTTGATCTTGCTACTTTCCCCGACTATCCAGCCGAAATTCGTGCACCACACAATACTATTGCGGGTGTTTCGGGTTTTCAGGTACATGTGGGCAGGAAAAAAATTGAAACTTCCGGCGATTTTGTTGACATCCTTGTTGCGATGAACCCGGCTTCACTTAAATCGAACCTCAAATGGACGCGTCCCGGTGCCACAATTATTGTTGATGCCGATTTGTTCGATGAAGCAACTTGCAAAAAAGCGGGCTATTTGACCAACCCTTTGGAGGATAACAGCCTCGAAGGATACAATCTGGTAAAAGCTCCTGTTACCATGCTTACCCGAAATGCCTTAAAAACGCTTGGCATCGACAACAAAACTGCCGATCGTACTCGTAACGTATTCACTTTGGGCATTATTTACCATATTTTTAGCTGGAGTTTAGATTCAACGGTAAGTTATTTCAAGACTAAGTTTAAAAAGAAACCAGAGATGGTTGAGGCCAACAAACTTGTGCTCGAAACCGGTTATAGTTATGCCGATACCGTTGAAACGTTAGGTTCGTCGTACCATATTGCCAAAGCTAAAATGGCTCCCGGCCGCTACCGCAATATTACCGGAAATGTTGCTACCGCATGGGGTTTGCTTGCCGCCGCCGAACGCTCTGGACGGCCATTGTTCCTTGGTTCATATCCTATTACACCTGCTACCGAAATCCTGATCGAACTAGCAAAATACAAATCACTTGGAGCAAAAGTGTTTCAGGCCGAAGACGAAATTGCAGGAATCTGTTCGGCAATCGGAGCGAGCTATACTGGCTCTTTGGCACTTACTACCACTTCAGGGCCAGGGCTTTCGCTGAAAAGCGAAGCAATAGGCTTAGCTGTTATGACCGAATTGCCTTTGGTTATCGTAAATGTTCAGCGTGGTGGGCCTTCAACCGGTTTACCAACAAAGAGCGAACAAAGCGACTTGATGCAGGCATTGTTTGGCCGGAATGGCGAAGCTCCTGTTGTTGTAATTGCTGCTTCTTCGCCAGCTGATTGTTTTGATTATGCTTACGAATCGGCAAAAATAGCATTGGAACACATGACGCCGGTAATACTGCTTACTGACGGTTCCTTAGGTAACGGATCCCAGTTGTTCCGCATCCCGAAAGTAGCTGATATGCCATCCATTACGCCACCATTAGCCGAACCTAACGATAAAGAGTATAAGCCTTACAAACGCGATCCTGAAACATTTGTGCGTAAATGGGCGATACCTGGAACCGAAGGCCTTCGCCACAGGATTGGCGGATTGGAAAAAGACAATGGTTCGGGCAATGTTAGTACCGATCCTGCCAACCACCAGATAATGACCGATCTGCGCGAAGCCAAAATTCAAAAAGTTGCTGATTTTATTCCTTTGCAGGATATTATTGGCGCTAAAAAAGGCGAGGTGCTTGTTGTAAGTTGGGGCGGAACACGCGGAACTACCGAGGCTGCTGTGGATGAATTGCAGAAACAAGGTAAGAAAATCAGCCTTGCACATTTCCACCATATTATGCCGCTACCCAAAAACACACACGAGGTGTTGTCAGGGTTCAAAAAAATAATCGTATGCGAGCTTAACAGTGGGCAGTTTGTGAACTACCTCAGAATGAAAGAGCCTGACTTTAAATACAGTAAATATAATAAAGTAATGGGGCTTCCGTTTACCGTAACCGAGTTGGTAGCCAAGTTTAACGAAATGCTTTAGGAGGTAAAAATTATGTTTGAATTTCCAAATAAAACCATAGAACGATCGGTTGTTGAACTCAACAAAGCCGATTTTGTAAGCGACCAGATGGTAAAATGGTGCCCCGGTTGCGGCGCTCACGCAATACTTGCTTCCATTGCCAACGTATTCCCTAAAATCGGTTACCGTAAAGAGAATTTTATGATGGTTTCCGGTATAGGATGCTCGTCACGATTCCCTTATTATGTAAACACCTACGGATTTCATGGAATACACGGGCGTGCAAATGCCATTGCTTCGGGTGTAAAAATTGCCAATCCCAACCTCAGCGTTTGGATTGCCACTGGCGACGGCGATTCCATGGCCATCGGTGGAAACCACTTTATCCACATTATCCGGCGTAATATCGATGTGAACATCGTTTTGTTCAACAATCAGATTTATGGCCTTACCAAAGGACAGTATTCGCCAACCACACCCATGGGAAGTGTAACCAAAACATCGCCCCAAGGAACTATTGAACATCCTTTCAACCCAGGCGAATTGGTGCTTGGCGCACAAGGCACTTTCTTTGCCCGCGCGGTTGACACCAACGTAAAGCTGATGACGGAAGTTATGTTTGAAGCTGCACGCCACGATGGGACTTCGGTAATAGAAATTTTGCAGAACTGTATCATTTTTGCCGACAAAACCCATGAAGCCATTACCGATAAAGAAGTTCGCGACGATGCTCAGATTCACATTAAAAATGGCGAACCACTTATTTTCGGCAAAAACAAGGATAAGGGAATCCGCTTGAACGGAACCCAGCTCGAAGTTGTTATGATTGGCGAAAACGGAATCACCGAGGATGACTTGCTTGTTCATGACCAATATCAACAGGATCCGGGATTGCACCTGATGATAGCCAAAATGTACCCACCGCATTTCCCAGTTGCATTGGGCGTTATCCGCTCGGCCATGTACCCAACTTACGACGATTTGGTTGAAGAGCAAATTGTTCATGCAAAAGCAAGCAGCAAAATCCTGTGCGTTGACGATCTGTTGAACAGCGGCGATACCTGGGAAATAGAATAATTAAAATTGATAGTTTTAAGAAGCCTCCAAAATTTTTGGGGGCTTTTTTTTATTGATTGCTTCATGCTATGGAAGACTTTTACAGCTAAGGAGCTTTTTTAACTGTAACACCGAAATTATTAGTAGTTTTGAGCGACTAATATTTGTGATTCCTTTTCTAACTAAAACCTGGCAGTTTTATACCATTTGTCAGGCTTATATTCCTCGGTAACGATGAAAATCAAACTAAACAGTATCATCAAAATTGTCGTTACTTTGGCCATCCTCAGCTTCCTTTTGTGGAAAGTAGAGTTTAATGCGCAAGGTTTTGGGGAAACACTCCGCTCTGTGCGTATCGGCTATTTCCTGCTTTCGTTGCTTGGGGTAGTAATTGTGTTGGGGATAAAAAGTTACCGCTGGCGCATACTTATTGCCAACGAAGGCGCTATGTATTCGGCCTACAATGCTTTTGGTGCCTATATGGCATCCGATGCAATCGGCATAATTACGCCAGGCCGCATAGGCGAAATTGCCAGGCTTTACTATGTGAGGCAAGAAACCGATATTAGTTTTTATGCCGCTTTTAAGACTATTGTTTCCGATAGGATTTTCGATTTCACCATGTTGGGATGGTTTGGCTTGTCGGGTACATTGTTCTATTTTAAAACCTTTGGCGATTATCCAGGCATTTACTATGCTTTAGGAATTTTGGCTTTGTTTCTGTTTGGCTATGTTTTCATAATCAACTTACTTGGCACTTTATTGAAATTCAAGGCAGTACACCGTTTGCCGATAGTCAGGTTTATACACGAAAGTTTTATTGCTGTAATCCGGAAACACGCACTAAAAATGTGGGCAATAACAATTTTAGCCTATTTTATGTTTTTTGGGTTCTCGTGGCTGATTATGATATCCTTGCATTTATCACCTTCGTACATTGATGTGGTTTTTATTATGAGCATTATGAGCTTGAGTACGATAATCCCGCTTTCGGTGGCAGGTTTTGGCACGCGTGAGGCCACGCTGGTTTTGTTGTTTTCGTATTACGGATTGGCAAGCGAAACGGCGATATCGTTTTCCCTTCTCCACTTTTCGGCTTTCTTCCTTTGGGGTGGGCTTATCGGCCTGGTATTTTGGCTTTTGATGCCTATTTCGCTGCAGCAGGTAAAGGATGATTCAAAAAGCATATTCCTTTTGTTCAAACCTGAAAAGTGAATTTGAATTGTATTGTTTTTTAGATATTTGGGTCTGTTTTTAGCTGCTTTCTTTGTCATGAAGCAACAAAAGCGCGAAGATCCATCAAGCTAATATTATTGACAAACAAGTTGTTGTGAAGATTCTAAACTTTGATTTTGAAGCATTTCTTAATTTTGGGGTTTTCGGGAGAGTACCCATTTTCTGTCTTCCGATTTCTCGCCACCAATTTCAGTCTTGTAAATGAAAAGAGCTAAAAATGAAAAAATCCTACGGTTGCAGGATTTTTTCATTTAACCAAACGCCAAACCTATTACATCCTCAAACCCACAGTTAAGGAGTATGAATTGCTGTTATAAGTGTTCGTGGATGCTGGGGCAATGTTATATAAGTAGTAATTATCCTCCATGCTAGAA
>CAIRHD010000237.1 GCA_903878265.1 uncultured Bacteroidales bacterium
GGTGCCATCAATATCCCATCCGATTCACTTCTAACAGCTTCAGCACAGGAATTACTGAATCAAAAAGAAATGGATAAGGTATTCTATTCCAATGCCGACGTTACTTCCGACCAAGCCTGGATCATTTGTAAACGAATGGGGCTACAACGGATTTATGTACTGCAAGGCGGTGTAAATAGATGGTTCAACACCATTGTAAAAGCCGAAAAACCTGCCGAAACTGCCACAAATAAAGCATTGGAACTCTATCAATTCCGGATAGCAGCCTGTCAGCATTTCTATGGCAGCCCCGAAATGGCTGTAACTCCAAAAGCCGCAACAGACAAGAAAAAGGTTAGCGTTGTCAAAAAAACCTCCGGGCCTGCATCGGGTGGTGGTTGTTAATTAGAGTTTGTTTTTAAACTTGGATTATCCCAAAATGTACGAATTAAGAATTACGATTTACGATTTGTTTTCAGAAAGTTATATTCGTCATTTGTAAATCGCACCTCGTAAATAAAATAAAACTTGACATTAAGGACGCACTTTAATAAACATGCAAAATACACAATACTATGTTGGAAGAACTCAATAAAACCAACCGGCTTACAATAACAGTAATTATTATTGTACTGGCAATAATTGCCGGATTGATCACATTCAGGAGGCCTGATGTTAAATATTCACTTTCATTGGCTGAAAGCCTCGCCTTACTAAATGATCCTGCTTTGGTTTTTACACCCGAACAAGCATTTGCCTCATTGAAAGATAGTGCCGGTAAAACCGTATTCATCGATGTTCGCAACTCGATAGCTTTCGATAGGGGTCATGTTAAAAATGCGATCAACATCCCGGTACGTGAACTGTTTTCCAAAAAAAACAAAACAATTTTTAGTGATATCGAAAAAGCTGGACAAACCCTTATCGTATATGGCGAAACGCAGCAACAGGCCAATGGGCCATGGTTGATGCTGAGGCAAATAGGGTATAAAAACGTATTGCTGTTTACCGGCAGCTATGCCCAACTTAACCCCAAGCCCGATTCGCTTACCAAATTGCTTCCCCAACTAAGCGAAACCCCACTTATTGATACAGTTGCTTTGAAGGCACTCACAACTCCCTTGTACACGGATAAAACTGCCAATAAGGAAAACGCCACCGGGAAAAAGAAAGTTGCACCTGTAAAAAAAGAAGCTTCTTCGGGCGGTGGATGCTGAAAATATACAGCTCAATCCATTGATTTAATAGGTATTGACACAATAAATGACAGGCGAAATCAAGCAGCAATGCTCATTTCACCTGTCATTTTGCTATTGCCCAAAACACATTGAATTGTTGCTTGTATAAATAGCCTTATATTTGAACAATTTTTAAAGCTAAATTTCACTTTTCGTCTAAAGTGACGAACAATTAATCCTGAAAGCCAAACCATGCACAAAATAAGCGTCGTAATTATTGCGTATAACGAAGAAAGCCGAATCCGCCACACACTTGAATCGGCGAAATGGTGCGATGAAATTATTGTCATCGATTCGTGCAGCACCGACAAAACCATCGAAATTTGCAAAGAATACAATAACTGCAAGGTTTACATCCAATCGTTTTTAGGTTTTGGGCCTCAAAAAAGATTTGGCGTTGACAAAGCCGCCAACGACTGGATATTGGCAATTGATGCCGACGAAGTTGTTAGCGAGGCATTGAAAACGGAAATCTCCAATCTGCTTTCGTCCACAACTATTACAAAATCGGGTTTTTACATACCTATTACCATGATTTTCATGAACAAGGTTTTCAACTTTGGGTCCGAAAACAAGCAGCCGCACCTTCGATTATTCAATAAAAATAATGGCAATTTCAACATACGGAAGTTGCACGAAGGTGTTGAAATTAAAGGTGATGTGGGAAAATTAAAAAACGAAATAATGCATTGCAGCTATAGCAATATTAACCACTTCTTCCAGAAATTTAACGATTACGCCGAAATTTACAAAATCGAAGCACTGAAGAACAACAAGCAGGTTGGCAAACTGAAACCCATACTTAGGTTTCCACTGGAATTTATCAAACAATATTTTATACGTCTCAATTTCCTGAATGGTTTTCCAGGTTTTGTATGGTCGTTTTTTGGCGCATTTTATGTTTTTGTAAAATATGCGAAAATTTACGAGGCGAACCTCCCTCCTACCCTCCCAATCCGAAATCCGAAATCCGAAACCCCGCATTTTTCCTTACCTTTACAAAATTAATACCACCGCCATGCGCCCCCCTATTTTTACCTGTTCGTTAGTGTTTATTTTGCTTTTGGTCTTTTGCTCCGGAAAGCCTGTTTTAGCCCAGCGCGAAGCCGACAACTGGTATTACGGCTGGAACACTGGCGTGAATTTCGCAACAGGTTCGCCGGTATTGGTGCCGCATTACGTCCCGCTTTGGGCTTCGTACGGTTCCACTTCTTTGTCCGATAGCCTTGGAAACCTCTTGTTTTATTCGGATGGTGTTGAATTGTACAACCGTTTCGATCAGCTAATGCCCAATGGTACAGGCTTAATTGCCGGGCAATATGCACCTAATCCCTGTATAGCATTCCCAAAACCCGGCGATGCCGGAAAATATTACCTGTTTACCGTGGGAGGCGGTACAGGGGCCAATAAAAGGGCCGGTGCCGAATATTCGGTTATTGATTTGAGCCTCGATAATGGCCGGGGAGATATTATAAGCGGACAGAAAAATATTCCTTTGTTGGCTGCCGACAGTACTTACCAGACCATAAGCGCACTGGCGCATGGCAGCCGCGATGCTTATTGGGTTATTGTGCGCAACCACCGCACACCGAATAAACTCCTTACTTTTCTGGTTGACAAATCGGGCGTTAGCCAAACGCCAGTGGTTTCGCCCTGCTTACTGTATTTCAAATCCAACAACAACCAGTCGGAAATTATTAAAGCATCAGCCGATGGCAAATACCTATTGTATGCCGACCGCATCGGTACCACAGGCAATTACGGCAAGGTGGAGCTTTATAATTTCGATAATATTACCGGGCAATTAAGCCCTGCTTTGGTGTTCAATACAGGTGGACAGAATCTCGGTGCTGAGTTTACCTCCAATTCTGATTTGTTGTATTTGAGCAACAGTATTTATATCAATGCGCTTTATAAGAGCAAAGTATGGGTAAGCCAATATGATATGAGCAAGATTGGCGATCTGGCACAGTTTGAAAATTCGGTTGTTAAATTAGCTGTGGATACTGTGGAATCCTCTGCTTATGGTTTTCAGTTGCTTGCCAATAATGCAAAAATTTACTTCAATTATACTGAAGTAATTGGAAGTTCGGTTTATGGCTATTTAGCGGCCATAAACAACCCTAATGTAATTGGCGATGGTTGCGACATACAATTGAAAGCACTTTATGATCATAATGCATGGTCTGGACTCCCCACTTTTGTAAGCTCTTTTATGGCCGATTTCGATTGGCAGGGCAGTTGTGCCGGCGATACGGTGAAGTTCCGTTCCAGGTTTTACCCTCAACCTGTGAGCTTTAGCTGGAATTTTGATGATCTGGCAAGCGGCACTTCCGATACCAGTTCGGCCGTAAACCCCGGGCATGTGTTCCAAACCCCGGGTACCTACAATGTAAGCGTGTCGGTAACCTTTGCCGATGGCATACAACGCACTTCTGAAAGGTTGGTACATATTTTGGCAACCCCTTACTTCGACCTTGGCGACACCTTATGGGTTTGCAAAGGGAGCGGCACTAAGCTTTCGCCCGGCAGCGGATACGCTTCCTACACCTGGAACACAGGTTCAATTTCGGATTCAATTACGATAATAAGCCCCGGCATGTATAGTGTGCGGGTTACCAACGATGGCGACTGCGAATATGCCGACAGCGTATGGGTGGCCGAATACCCCGAAACAACAATTAATTCCGCTTTGCTCACCATAAGCCCAACCACCTGCAGCAAGCAAACAGGAGCCATTACCGGTGTGAATTTCACAGGAATTCCACCCTATTTCGTAACATGGAAAGAAATGGTTTCGGGCAGCATAATCGGGCATTCGCCTGATATTTACAAGCTTGGCGTGGGCATTTACCAACTCAGCCTTACCGATGGAAATGGCTGTGCCATGCCAGCAGTGAGCTACGAAATAAAAGATGTTGGCGATATGCTAATTGATACCGTTACCTTTACCAATGCGCTCTGCGGACAAAACAACGGCGAAATCAATATTGAGGCAGTTTCGGGCCTGGGCTTGCGCATACAATATTTTGTGATTAAAGGGAACGATACCGTAAGCCAATGGCACAATGGTGTTTTTGGAGGACTTACACCAGGCGTTTATTATGCAAAAGCTTCCGACTCCATTGGATGCACTTCCTTGTATCTGCACCCAATAACCATAAGCAGTCCCGGCGGCCCTGTAATTACCGGATCCATTGTGCTTCCGGCCACTCCCGGGTTGGCTGACGGTTCAATTATACTTTCGGCTTCAGCAAGCACGGGCGATACCATTTACTATCTGGTAAACGGCATTACACAGATAAACAACGGCAATTTCGATAACCTGGCAGCTGGGGATTACACATGCACCATTACCGACGAATTGGGTTGCAGTACCATTACCCTGCTCACCGTTACCGAACTTAACGTGCAATACCTCAGTGCCATTGCAGGCAAAGGTTCGGCCTGTCTGGGCAATACGGCAAAAGCTCCGTTGTATGTGAGCAATTTCCAAAATGTGAAATCCTTCGAAACCTCGCTCAACTACGACCCTGCAATTTTGGAATGTTTGGGATATATACCCTCTGCCATTGATACCGTTAGCCTTACGGCAAATACCGCTACCGGGAAAATCTCCATCAAATGGGATGGCAAAACCCCGCTTAGCCTTGCCGACAGTTCGGTACTGATAGAACTGGTTTTTGGCTCAAAAGCCTTTGGCACATCAAGCCTTGCCTGGGATGCAGCCCTTGGTGCTAACCATTTTTACGATAACAACGGCCTCGAAATATTAGTTGTTTATAAAATCGGGAATGTGGTTGTAAATAACCCTCCTGTGGCAGCATCCAGCAACCAAAATGTGTGCGAAGGCACTACGCTAAACATCCCGCTTACGGTAACCGGAGGCACAGGAACCCTAATGTATAATTGGCACTTACCTGACGGCAGTATTTCGGCCCTTGCCGGATTGTTGTTCCCACAGGCAACTGCCGCCAACAACGGGAATTATTGGGTAAAGGTTGCGGATTCGTTGAACTGCTCCGACAGCCTGGGCATTACCGTCCGCGTAACCCCAACCCCCGTTTCCGGCTTTACCAACGACACCCTTCTCTTCGACCAAACCTACACCCTCGAAGCCAACCCCGGCTATTACCGATACACCTGGAGCACAACGGACAGCACTTATTCCATAACGGTAACCGCCGAGGGCTGGTACAAAGTAACCCTTACCACCATAGGCGGCTGCACGGCCACCGATTCGGTATTGATGCTTAACGCCTTTGCTCCCCTTACCATGCCCAACGCCTTTACACCCAATGGCGACATACTCAACGACGTGTTCAAAGCCGTAACCACCCCCGAAAAAATACGTTCCTACACCCTCTATATCTACGACCGCTGGGGAAAGCAGGTTTATTTCACCAACGATGTTACCCAAGGCTGGGATGGTACTATCGACGGAGCCACCGCCCCGGTTGGCACGTATGTTTACTATGTAAAATACAGCAATACCTCAGATGTAGTAAGGGAAAAGAGGGGGATGGTGGTGCTGGTGAGGTAGTTGGGGGATGTGGGATGTGGGATGTGGGATGGGCGATGGGCGTTGTGGGATGTGGGATGTGGGATGGGCGATGTGGGATGTGGGATGGGCGATGTGGGATGGGCGATGTGGGATGTGGGATGTGGGATATTGGATGGGCGATGTTGGATGGGCGATGTGGGATGGGCGATGTTGGATGTTGGATGGGCGATGTGGGATGGGCGATGTGGGATGGGCGATGTGGGAGAGGGGAGACTGGGAGAGGGGAGACATGGAGATAGGAGAGGAACTTGGCACCCGGAACTTGGAACATCAAACATCGTACTTTGAATTCTGTTAGTATCAATTAATTCCCATATTGGGAAATTTGTATTACTTTTGTAAATAAAAACAGTGCGGGTTATTGCAAAAAGCACGTTAAGGGACTTCTGGGCAATCCATCAGGATTGTGAAGATCAGTTGAAAGCTTGGTTTAACGAAGCCGAGAAAGCAAATTGGGAATCTCCTGCCGAAATAAAACTGGATTATCCTTCGGCAAGTGTACTGCCTGATAATCGGGTGGTTTTTAATATCAAGGGCAATACTTACCGGCTGGTAGTAAAGATTAATTATAAGTTTGGGCTTGTGTGGATCCGTTTTATTGGAACACATGCCGGGTACGACAAAATAAATGCTGGAACAATTTGAACATGGAACATAAAGTAATAAAATCGGGAATAGAATACAGTAATGCGTTGGCAAGGCTCGAAGACATTTTTGATTCGGAACCTGGCACTCCCCATGGCGATGAACTTGAGTTATTGGCTTTGCTGATTGATGATTACGAAAAAACACATTACCCTATCGGGTTGCCCGATCCGGTGGAAGCCATCAAATTCAGGATGGAGCAAATGAATTATAATGCAAAGGATTTGGCCGATGTGATTGGTTTCAGAAGCCGCGCAACCGAAATATTAAACAGGAAAAGGAAATTATCGCTTGATATGATCCGCAAAATAAACAAACGCATGCATATTCCGCCCGATGTATTGATTCAGGAATATTAGAAAGAGTGTAATAATTCAGGGGTTTTGCTTTTAGGGGTTGGGATTTGGGTGTTAGGGTTCATCATCTTATGCGATATTGTGCATTAAAATCAAGGAGTATTTGATTAGCAAAGCCCTAACAGTCTAACAGCCTAACAGCCTAACCGCCTAACCCCGAATTCCTTAAAATCCGTTTTATTTCGTCATCCGAAATGCTATCTTGTTCGCTTTTATCAAAAATAGTAACCAATAATATTTTTTGATCCAGTATGTTGGCAAGCACAGTGTAAGTTATCACTCTTGCTCCGGCACTCTTACCTTTACTTTTCGATTTTATTGATACCCTTATCTTCCTAACATTTCCGCCAAGGTCAACACCCAATGTGGGGTTTGCTTCAAGTTCCTTTTCAAACAGCAGCAAATCATCTTTCAGCGAAGGCTATTTCTTCTTTAACCGCTTGTATTGCCTATCGAAAACAAGGGTGGTGATTAGCTCAATCTTCATCTAACAATTGTTTGAGCGATTTTGGGATCCTCTTGCCTGCAAGTATATCCTTAGCATCCTTCAGCCCTTCGGTAATTTCGTTTGCCACCTGCATTTTGGTTGCACTTACCACTTCAATGCTTTTCACTTCATAGAGGCTGTTGAGCAAGTGTTTCAAAAAAGGGATCGCCTGTTTGTTTTTGGGAGTAATTATTATCGTTTCCATTGTTCAACAGTTTCGAGACACAAAAATACTGATTATTACGGTATTTGAACTTCTATACCTTCAATATTTGGGAATGAGCCGCATGGATAAAGAAAATCTGGCTTTTGGGGATTGGGGATGAGGGGAGACTGGGAGAGGGGCGACTGGGAGAGGGGAGACAAGGAGATGGGAGACAAGGAGAGGAGAGACAAGGAGAGTGGGCGGCACTTGGAACCCGGAACCTGGAACCCGGAACTTGGAACCTTGCACTTGGCACCCGGCACCTGGAACTTCGGCGAAATCAACTTCAACTTTGGCAAAATCAACTTCAACTTTGGCGAAATCAACTTCAACTTTGGCGAAATCAACTTCAACTTCGGCGAAATCAACTTCAACTTTGGCAAAATCAACTTCAACTTCGGCGAAATCAACTTCAACTATGGCGAAATCAACTTCAATTATGGCGAAATCAACTTCAACTTTGGCGAAATCGAACAAAAAAAGTACAAGGACACAAAAAAAAATACATTGGAGGTGATAAAAATAACAGACAACTATTTTATCTTTGCTATACCAAATACAAACTGAACAGTTAACAAAAACAGTAACCCAAAAAAGGAGGAAAAATGCCTAATCCAAAAATCAGGATCAACATCCCCAAGAACCCGGCCGAAAAAATTGCTTTAGCCCAAAAAGTGAATGGGAAGCATGTGGCCGACGGCAACACTTCGCCCCTCAAGCTTATGCAGGGAAATAGCTGGGACACCTTAGGTCCTGTTGCCGACGAATGTTACCATGTACACGGGCAAGCCGAAGAAATGAGCCGCAAAGCCGAAGAGCTTTACAGGCAACGCGATGCCATGCTGCTAAAAATTGATGATGCTTTAAAATCGAGCCGCGACTTGCTTATGGGTGTTTACCGCAGCGAGCCGAAAAAATTAGGCGAATGGGGCTTCGAGGTTGACGATACCCCCCGCCCAGCCAAGGCAAAAAAACCACAGGTATAAAACCAAACCTGGTCCCTACCTAAGGTTTTTACCAAGGCCAACCCAGTAACCCACCCCAAAAAACCGGGCAAATCCCAATACGGGCTGCCCGGTTTTTTTTTTGCCAAACATCCCACCTCCCACATCAAACATTCCACATCCCACCTCCCACATCCCACCTCCCACATCCCACATCCCACATCCCACATCCACCATCCGACATTTTTCAACTATCTTTACACTTTATTTCAACCCCCATGTTACCACTTACTAAAAACCGCATTATTTACATCATTTTGGGCGTGCTGCTTTGTTTGGTGGGGAAGGATGGGTTTGCGCAAAAGGAAACTTATAACTGGTTTTTCGGAACCCGGGCTGGAATTGATTTCAATTCAGGTTATCCTGTGATACGGAATGATGGGGCGATGTACACTTTAGAAGGAAGTATTTCCATGTCTGATTCTACAGGGAATTTACTCTTTTATTCCAATGGCGAAAGGATCTGGAACCGGAACCATGTCCCCATGAACAATGGCTGGTATTTGCATGGGTCACTTATGAATGCCCAACCATGCCTGGCAATACTTAAACCCGGTTCCGACCATATCTATTATCTTTTTACGGTCGGCAGCGACTCCCCTTATTGTACCCCAGGAGCATTTTATTCAGTAATAGATATGAACCTTGATGGAGGACTTGGGGATATTGTACCAGGCATGAAGGATATACAAATACCAAATACAGATTCTGTACGCTCGCATGTGGTTGGGATAAAACACGCCAATAAAAAGGATTATTGGGTTATTTTCAGGAACTTTAATACCAACAATTATTTTACTTCGTATTTGTTTGATGAAAATGGGTTGCATTCAAATCCTGAAAAGTCAAATACCATTACTAATGGTACTTTGATTGGTGCAGGATGGCCAGTGCTGAAATTATCAACTGATGGAAAGTATCTGTGTACGGAGGGCAGTTATGTGCCTGCATTTAATGGGAGCAGGGCTATAGAACTTTACAAATTGGATAATACTAACGGAAAGTTGAACCCATTATTTATTTTCCCTGTCCGCTGGCAAACTTTCGGCATGGAATTTTCAGCCAATTCCAAATACTTATATATCACTTATGGTTATTATGGGCTTAGCTCTGACACGGCAATTTTCAGGCAATACAATATGAAATACCTGAGCAACGCATCTGCTTTTGTTGCAGGTTCCCAGGAAATTTATCGCGAAATATCAGGGCAGGAGTATCATAATATGCAGTTGGCACCCAATGGAAAAATTTATATCGACAGGAATGGAACAACAGCACCCGAAGCAAAATACCTGTCGGCCATCAATTATCCTGAACAAGTCGGTACAGCCTGTACCTTCGAAGAAGAAGCTTTGTACCTCGAAGGGGGCAATTGTTTGAACGGTATGCCAAATTTTATCCCCTCTTACTTCTCCAAATTCGATTGGCTGAACTCCTGCCGGGGCGATACCACCAAATTTACTTCCCATTTTTTGCCGCCACCCGATAGTGTGCGCTGGAATTTCGACGATGTGGGGAGCGGCACAAACAATACTTCCACCTTGCTAAACCCGGCACATTTCTTTACCGGCAGCGGCATGTTTAACATATATGTTGTTGGGTATTATTCGAACGGCCACAACGATACCGCTACCCGCGACGTAAAAATTACCCCGTACCCGGCCATTAACCTTGGCAACGATATTACCGTTTGCAAAGGCGACACCGTTACCCTCGATGCCGGGTTTGGGATACTTGAATACCTTTGGAACACGGGAGCCACCACACGTACAATCACTGCCAGCGATACAGGTATGTATTCCGTAAGGGTCGAAAACCAGAATGGATGTTCCATTTCCGATTCCGTTAGGGTTTCGAACTTCCCCGATCCGGTGCTCGACCAAACCAACCTCAACATTGCACCCACCACCTGCAAAGGCATTACCGGGGCTATTACCGGTTTGAAAGTAAACGGAAACCCACCGTACACCTACCAATGGACCGAAAAAATTTCGGGCAGTCAGGTTGGGGATTCGATTGATATTTACCACCTGGGCGTCGGGCTGTACGAACTGAGTGTTACCGATGCCGCCGGATGCTCGAAAGTGCTTACCACATACACCATACAGGATGTGGGCGAATTGTTGATTGATACGGCTTTTGCAT
This sequence comes from uncultured Bacteroidales bacterium, assembly GCA_903878265.1. Lineage (GTDB taxonomy): Bacteria > Bacteroidota > Bacteroidia > Bacteroidales > UBA4417 > UBA4417. The sequence goes on from CAIRHD010000237.1 coordinate 10,624, forward strand.
CTCCGGCCTTGTGTGGCAACAGCAATGGAAGCCTTACCGTTAAAGCAGTTTCGGGACTTGGTAACATGTTGCAGTATTTCGTAAAAACGGGTAACGATACCCTTTCGCAATGGCACAACGGAAAATTCGATACGCTTCAGGGTGGCACTTATTTTGTTTGGGTGAGCGATTCGAGCGGGTGTACATCGGTGTACCCGGATGAAATTATTGTCGAAAAACTTACCGGGACCATCGTGGCATCGGTTTCAACAACCCCCGAAACCGGAACAAACAAGGATGGGACTATTAACGTAAATGCAAGCGGCAACGGGCTAACTTTTTCACTCAATGGTTCGGTGCCTCAAAATATTGGCACATTCGGCAACCTGTCTGCCGGAACGTATTCCATTAAGGTTACGGATGCTATCGATTGCGATACCCTGTTTTACATTGAGGTTACAAACCTTGCTGTAATAAGGCTGACAGCCATTGCCGGCGATGGTTCCGCCTGCCTCGGCAATGTGGCGGTGCTGCCGCTGCTGGCAAATAGTTTTGTGCATGTTAAGTCGTTTAAGGTACAATTGAAATACAACTCTGCCCTGCTTACCTGCCAAAACCATTTGAACGTAAACCCCGCATTGTTTGCTGATAGTCTGCATGTGGATTTGTTCCCTGCATCGGGCGACTTGAGCATAAAATGGACAGGCAAAACCCCGGTGAGCCTACAGGATGGTTCTACGTTGGTTGAATTAAGCTTTGCTTCGCTCAACGCCGGGCAGGACTCGCTGAAATGGGATATTTCGCCCGGTATTTGTGTGTTTACGGATAGCCTTGGAAACAGCATAAACCGCGAACTGATACAAGGAAAAGTTAGGGTTTACAGCATCCCCGAAGCGGATGTTACCCAACCCCTCACTACCTGCGAAGGTGCCGAACTGCAACTTGCCGCCAACTACCATGCAGGCACAGGCAACGGTACTATAAGCTACCTTTGGTCGGGTCCGGGCGGGTTTACCGGCAATACCAATTCAATAACATTAACTTCCGTTACACCGGCATCGGCAGGGCAATACAGCGTAAGCCTCAGCGACACCAACCATTGCCAAAACCAGTATAGCACGGAGGTAAGCGTAACCCCAACCCCCGTTTCCGGCTTTACCAACGACACCCTGCTCTTCGACCAAACTTACACCCTCGAAGCCACCCCCGGCTACTACCGCTACACCTGGAGCACAACGGACAGCACGTATTCCATAACGGTAACCGCCGAAGGCTGGTACAAAGTTACCCTTACCACCATAGGCGGCTGCACGGCCACCGATTCGGTGTTGATGCTAACCGCCTTTGCTCCACTTACCATGCCCAACGCCTTTACACCCAATGGCGACATACTCAACGACGTGTTCAAAGCCGTAACCACCCCCGAAAAAATACGTTCCTACACCCTCTATATTTACGA
>CAIRHD010000238.1 GCA_903878265.1 uncultured Bacteroidales bacterium
AGCTCACTTCCTCTTCGGATTTACCATACAAAGATAAAAAAAATAAATCTCCATCCGCTTGTTTTACAACATAGAAGGGATGTGGGTATGTGGGGATGTGAAGATGTGGAGATTTGGGGATGTGTTATTCTCTGTTGGTTTTAAATGTTAGTTCTACCGTTTGAAGTATAAAAGTCCAAAAAGCGGGAATGCACTTTTCAATCAACCTGACATTTAAGTGAATTAAACTTGGCCTAAAAGTTATATTTCGAAAAAACAATTCCTGTTTTGGATACTGAATCCGGGAGTTTACAAATAAAAATACTTTAGAAACCAAAAACAGGGTTTGATAAAGCCTGCTTCCATAAATGACTTTCCAAAAAAGTTTCTTACCATTCCTAAAATTGATACTTACAACTTAAAAATGAATACCATGAGAGTAAGCATTGCCCTACTACTGTTTTTGTTGTTGCCCTTTTGCAAAGGCTACAGTTTACCCTGGAACGAAGAAAATACTTCGCAACTTGGCCATGTAACAACCGCACATTCCACTGCCGATGTACACAGTACAATCCATTACGACCTTACAAAGCTGCTGGCCATCAAGGCCGGACTCTCGCTGGATATGGCCGAAAAGCTTGCCAGGTATTGTGTTTTGGTCGATCAAATCAACCCTAAGTCGAATTACCCATACTCACTTGCCTTGAACAGCATCAGTATCCCTGACACGTATCCGGGTTGGGACGAGAGCCTGGCTGGTACCGAACGTGGAAGCCCACAGCAAAATTCATATCAGGAATATCCTCCCCAATACTGGCATTTCCCTTTCCGCGACCCATCCGATTCCATTTCGGGGACAATGACGTTTGGTATAGACTATCCCTTACCGGCAGATTTGAAATACCGCGACAAACCCTATTTCTGGCGCATTCCTTTATTAAACAATTATAACCTGAGTTCAGTCCGCGACTGGGCACTGTATTCTTCCGGATCTTTAGGACAACCAGATAATTCGTGCCCGTGCCCGATTTATTATTTCAACGCAACAACCCAACAATATAAAAAGGTGCAACCCGGAAGCATACAAGCCCTTGGCATTTACTTGCATTCCTTGGCCGATTCGTATTCGCACGAGCATTGCATGGTTACCGATACCCTGCGGAGCCACCCAACCTGGAGCGATGCCTGTGGACTTACATATCATTCGTTCCATGAGTTTGCTTACGATACCGCGATTACTGCCATGCAACATGCAACACCGTGTTTTCAGGCACTTTGGAGGGCAATTATCGCCTATAAAGCAACCAACAATATCACAGCGCCTGCTTTATGGCTTACTGATAACAATGGTTTTCAAGATGGTGACGGTATTCCGGATGAATTGGAAAACGACCTTGACCTTAACACCGATGAAAGTTTCCTCGAAAAATGGATAAAACCAACTGATATCGATTTCAACGAAGATGGGGTAATAAACCATTCCGACCATACATCCTGGCGAATTTTCCTTTGTAATAATGAGGAATCGCCGGTTTACAAAATTATTTCTATCAAAGTTTTGCTCGAAGGGCTTTATTCAGCCAATGGCTTGATGAACCAGGCAAAGGATGCAAACGGGAACCATTTTGTGGGCAATGTTGCCGATAGAATTATTGTTGAGCTGCATAGTGCGGTTAATTATACGACGATTGTTTTTGCCGACACTATTTACCTCAACAACCAGGGCAAAGCCAATATATTTGTACCCATAGCCTTCAACAGTAGTTATTTTATCACGGTGAAACACCGGAATTCCATTGCCATAACCTCGGCAAGCCCCGTTTCAATGGCGGCTAATTTTGTTGATTACAATTTTGCAAACACACAAGGTTCGGCTTTTGGCAATAACCAGAAACTTCTCTTAACAGGATGGTTTGGCCTATATTCCGGAGACTGCAACAACGATGGCCATATCAATCAGCTTGACTTAAACGCGATAGCCAATCTTGCAGCAACATTTTCCGCCGCTTATCAGGCTGAAGACTTAAACGGCGATGGCATTATTGATGCCAAGGATTTAGCGCTTGCCGACAATAATTGTGCATCATTTATCTCAGCTAATATGCCTTAGGAGTAATTAGTCGGGGCGCGACTTTTTGTCGTACTCCGGCTAAATACCAGCAGGTATTTTGACAATCTAAGTTTCAGGCAAGCAAATACCAACTGGAAATTGGGCAAACCAAGTTTCAGGCAAGCTAATCCCAACTGGGAATTGGGAAAACCAAGTTTCTGGCGGGCAAATACCAACTGGTATTTGGGCAAACCGAAAAAAAACGGTAAATCCCAACTGGGAATTGGGCAAACTATATTTCAGGCAAGCTAATCCCAACTGGGAATTGGGCAAACCAGAAAAAAAACAGCAAATCCCAACTGGTATTTGGGCAAATCAAATTTCAGGCAAGCAAATCCCAACTGGTATTTGGGCAAACTGGAAAAAAAACAGCAAATCCCAACTGGTAATTGGGCAAACAAGGTTTCAGGCGGGCTTGCCCAAGCTGGGCAGAGGCAAACCAAGTTTCAGGCGAGCTTGCCCAAGCTGGGCAGAGGCAAACCAAGTTTCAGGCGGGCTTGCCCAAGCTGGGCAGAGGCAAACCAAGTTTCAGGCGAGCTTGCCCAAGCTGGGCAGAGGCAAACCAAGTTTCAGGTGAGTAAATACCAACTGGTATTTGGGCAAACCGGAAAAAAAACAGCAAATACCAACTGGTATTTGGGCAAACCAAGTTTCTGGCGAGTAAATACCAATTGGTATTTGGGCAAACTAAAAAAAAACAGCAAATACCAATAGGTATTTGGGCAAACCAGGTTTCAGGCGAACAAACACCTATTGGCATTTGATCAAACTGCGTTTAATTTGATTTTCCCAGATACGCATTACCGGTTGCTTCTGAAAAGATGATGTGCCCTAACGGAGAAAATGAACTTTCCTGAGAAGTTGGAAAAAATATCCTGCTTTCCTTACAATAACCGATTGGTTGGACAGAAAAACTCATGTTCTTTGTAGCCTCATATTCCTGAAAACAGTTATAATATGTGCCTGTAAAAATGAATAAGGAATTGGAATGGCATAAAAAAACTCCGGACAAAGCCGGAGTTTAAAATTTAATGCTTTCAGATATTATTGGGTAATCCCAAGTTTTTTCTTTGCCAATGGAGCAATGTCTTCGCCGCCCTCGGAATAAAGGACAAGGTCTTCAACTGAATTTAAAATGTACGAGAAACCACCTTCTTTGGCCACATCTTTAATAGCCTGTTTTGCTTTGTTCACGAAAGGGGTTATCAACTCGGTTTGTTTGTCGGAAAGTTCCTTTTGGGCCGATTGTTGAAAAGCTTCGATACGTCCCTGAAGGTCGGTAATTTCTTTTTCTTTTGTAGCTTTGATTATGTTCGACATGGTAGCCGCATTTTTCTGGTAGTCGGCACCTTTCATTTCCAATTCTTGTTGCATCGTTTGTAGTTCTCCTTGCAAGGATTGAACATATTTTTCCATTACAACTTTTACGGTGTCCTGTCCTGGCATTTGTTCCAGTAGTTTGCCAAAGTCAATATGGCCGATTTTTGTGGCTTTCTGAGCCTGGGTAGTTGCTGCAACCGCAATGAGTACAACAATAGCTAAAACTTTTAAGAGGTTCTTCATCATTTTTAATTATGGGATTTAGTTGTTTTCAGATTAAATCAGGCGCAAAGATAATAAAAAGGCAATACCCTAAGCACCTGCAAGTTATTTTTTGCCTTTTGTGGCGGGTGTTTGCTGTGGTTTGTAGGTATATCCCAATTTATCCAGTACCTGTTCGCTAATATCGTACTTTGGATTTGTATAAATAAGGGTAGCATTGTTGGCTTTATCGAACACTACCGCATAGTTTTCGGCAGCGGATATTTCGTCAATGGCGTTATATACCTTTTCCTGAATCGGTTTTATGAGTTCCTGGCGTTTTTTAAATAAATCGCCATCTTTCCCGAAACGCTTCTTTTGTAGGTCTTTCCCTTCCTTTTCTTTTTTGATGATGTCTTCCTCACGCTTCTTTTTCATGTCTTCGGGCAGTAGTATGGCTTCATTCTGGAAGTTTTTATACATCTTATCGATTTCGGTAAATTTAGCTTCAATTTCTTTCTGCCATTGTATCGATAGTTCGTCGAGCTGCGTTTGCGAATCTGCATACTCCGGAATGTTGTCGAGTATATAATCGGTATTCACATAAGCAAACTTTTGAGCCGTAGCCCCAAAACTAAAAGAGCAAACGATCGCTGCAATCAAAATTATTTTTTTCATGTTTTTACCTCCTTGTTTTTTGTGGTGGTTCAGTATATGATTAATTTATGGTGAAGTGTTCGCAAAAAACCTGCCAAACTTTTTTAATCTATTGATGAATTCATCGAGAAATGGAACTGGCCTTTGTTCGCATTGGGCGATCCTGGTATTGCATCAAACCCATAACCCCAATCGAGGCCAAGCAAACCAAACATGGGCAGGAATACCCTTACCCCAACACCCGCTGATCTTCGTACATCGAAGGGATTGAAATCGCTGAACTTGGACCAATCATTTCCTGCTTCGACAAAAATAAGCCCAAAAATTGTAGAATTGGGGTTTAGCGATAATGGATAGAGAAGCTCAAGAGTGCTTTTGTTGTATATCGTGCCACCCGGAGGCCTGGCCAATATGCCGGCATACGGTGTCATACTTTCGTTGGTGTAACCCCTGAAACCAACGAGCTGACGCCCATCAATAGCCGAATAGCCCGACATTCCATCGCCACCCATAAAATAACGGTTAAAAGGGGTAACTTCAATATCGTTACTGTATTTTCCGAGGAAAGCCATTTTCGTACGGGCCATCAACACCAAATCGCCAACAATTTGCTGATAAAAAGCCCCGCTCAATTTCCATTGATGGAACTCGATCAAACGGTATTTATCGTCCTTGCTTTTTGCGGCAAACCAATCAGGAGCCAATAGCGAATAGGGCGGTGTCATTTCGAGCGAAATGTTCAATTCCGAACCGGCGCGAGCATATATTGGCGCATCGGTTGAGTAACGGCCTAAACCAATTGTGTACGAATAACTTTGGTACAAACCGTCCTGCGCCCTGCCAAAAAGCACATAATTATCTAGATTATAATGTTGCAGGTTAAAACTCTGCGACAAATTGAAATAGTTGTCGGGCCATTTAAGGCGGCGGCTGAACACAAAAGACAATCCCGTGATGTTGTAGGCATAATAGGCCGTACTCGTTTTGGCATACCCATTGTTAAATGCCGAAATATAGGTAGAAACACTTAATTGGTTCGGTTTTTTACCTCCGAGCCACGGTTCGGTAAATGAGGCACTTGCGCTCAAATAGCCTTTTCCATACGATTGCAGTCGCAATGAAAGCTTTTGTCCATCGCCCGATGGAATTGGTTTCCATGCGCCTTTTTGAAAGAAATTGCGTGCCGAGAAATTGTTGAACGAAACCCCCAAAGTTCCAATGAGCCTGCCATAGCCCCATCCTCCCGATAACTCAAGTTGATCGGAGGAAGTTTCTTCCACTTTGTAGGCCACATCCACGGTTCCGTTGGCAGGGTCGATGTTTGGGGTTTGTATATCTATCTTCTCTTGATCGAAATATTTTAGCTGAGCCAGGGAAGTGCGGCTGCGCAAAATATCCGAACGGCTGAACAACTGCCCAGGCCGCGAATACAATTCCCTAACAATAACATGATCGTTGGTA
>CAIRHD010000239.1 GCA_903878265.1 uncultured Bacteroidales bacterium
CTGGTTAAAAAGCGGCTGTCCGCTAAAATTTGTACTTTTGCCCATGGTTACGTTTTTTGCTTCGTAACTTCAAAGGTAACCATACCAGGTTAACCGTAAAAAGCTAACCTGGTTTTATTTTTTTTACCGGACAACAGTGTTAAAAAATGCAATTTGCATTTTGTACAAGTTATCTTCTATTTTCTTTTTCTGTTCCCAAGTCATGTTTTCATCTAATTCAAACGCAAAATCATCTATAAATGATTTATGGTCATATCCTGCATCTTCAAATTTTGTATATAAGTCTGAAACTCGATACCAAAGTGGTTTTAATTTTTCTGTTCCATCAAAATTGTCTACCATTTTTGAGAGCTTTGTTGTATCCTTGCCGAATTCAAAATTGAAATTATTCTTATCACATTCGCCCAACAAATCAAAATATATTGATTCGTTATTGTATTCACCCTTAATCCCTATATTAAAAGCTGATAATCTTTGTTGTCCGTCAATTATATATGTTGTTTCCGCTTCTAATTTGTCAATTTTCTTTGATTCAATTAATTGACTTTGAAAAAAGCGGCTTATAAAGTTTCTAAATTCAAACAACGGCGGACGTTTAGCAGGGTCAACAACTGTCATTATCCCTCCAAATGATTCTGCTTTTAAAACAGTCTCAAAAAGTGCAATTATTTTTTCTTGTTCCCAAACAAGTTCTCTTTGAATAACAGGAAATACAATTCTACCTTTCGAAATCTCTTCAATTACCTCCTTTAAAGTTATTGTTGTCCACTTTGCCATATTTCTAATTTAATTTATTAATAATCATGATGTTGTGCGTGTTTTTCTAACATTGATGCTAACTTTATTATAGCAATAAATATAAACCTCTTTTCAACACAAAGTTTAAAACCTGTAACTTATTTCTCTTGCTGTTTTCTTTCTGTGATGCCCTGCTCCTACCCAATGAGTTTTCACCGTTGGCACGCATATCCCTTACAAATATCAGCCGCTATTATTTCCTTCACATCATTTCAATTGTTGGCTTTCGAAAACTATTTCAAGCTGTGCATGTTGCCTGACATAGTCCAGTGCCTAATAAGATGGTGAATTGTGCCGGACACACATGAATAATGATGCAAACGACTATGTAAAAACTTACAATGCCATTTACTCCAGTGCAAACGACTATGTGAAAACTTACATATGTGAAAACTCACAATGCCATTTACACCAGTGAAAACGACTATGTAAAAACTTACAATGCCATTTACATTCGTGCAAACGCGTATGTAAATATTTACAATGGCACTTTCACTCCATAAACCGAGTATGTAAATATTTACAATGGCACTTTCACTCAATAAACCGAGTATGTAAATATTAACAATGGCACTTTCACTCAATAAACCGAGTATGTAAAAAATTACAGTACCACTTTATTTTTATAAACCGAGTATGTAAGAACTTATAGTACCGTTTTATTTTTATAAAACGAGCATGTAAAAATTTACAATGCCATTTCCAATCTGCAATCCGAAATCCCCAATCCGAAATTTGCAATCCCCAATCCGCCCCCATTAACCATTAACCAATCTCCAATAACCAATAACCATTTCCCCACAAAATAACTTGCCCCACTGCATATTTATATACATTTGCAGTGTTTTTCAATTCACAACCCAAAACACTACAGCAATGCCAAATATTTCAGAGCGTGGCCAGCAAATGCCGGCATCACCCATCCGCAAATTAGTCCCTTATGCCGAAGCCGCAAAAAAAAGAGGCATCAAGGTATATCACCTCAACATCGGCCAGCCTGATATAAAAACACCCGAAGTAGCCCTGGATGCGATCCGTAAATTTGATGGCAAAGTAATAGAGTACAGCCATTCGGCGGGCAACGAATCGTACAGGAAGGCTTTGGCGGCAAATTACTGCAAGCAAGGGATCATGGTGGACCACAACCAGATACTTATTACCACGGGCGGTTCCGAAGCCATACTTTTTGCCATGTTCTCGTGCCTCAACCCCGGTGACGAAATAATTATCCCCGAGCCATTTTATACCAATTATAATGCCTTCGCCCTTACAGCTGGGGTTATAGTAAAGCCAATTACTTCTAACATAAATAACGGTTTTGCCCTTCCTGCCATCACCGAATTCGAGAAAGCGATTACTTCCAAAACCAAAGCCATCATGGTTTGTAACCCGAACAACCCGACCGGTTATTTGTATAGCAAGGAAGAGTTGTCGCAGTTGCGCGACCTGGTGCTGAAACACGATTTGTATCTGTTTGCCGATGAAGTTTACCGCGAATTTTGTTACGATGGTGCTGATCATTTCTCGGTAATGAAACTCGATGGCATTGATAACAATGTTGTTATGGTCGATTCGGTTTCGAAACGCTACAGCGAATGTGGTGTGCGCATTGGTGCTTTGATTACCCGTAATACCGAAATCATCAATTCTGCCTTAAAATATGCACAGGCACGGTTAAGCCCACCATCGCTTGGCCAGGTTGTTGGCGAAGCCTCGTTGCAAACGCCAGTTGCCTATTTCAAGGAAGTGTACGACGAATACATTGCCCGCCGCAATTTTGTTATCGACGAGTTGAATAAAATACCGGGCGTATTTGCACCAAAACCAAAAGGTGCTTTTTATGCTATCATCAGCTTGCCTATCGACGACAGCGACAAATTCTGCCAGTGGCTGCTCGAAGATTTCAGTTACCAAAACCAAACCGTAATGTTGGCACCCGCATCCGGTTTTTATGCCACTCCCGGACTAGGAAAAACCGAAGTCCGCATTGCCTACGTGCTTAAAATAGACGATTTACGCAATGCCGTTAAATGCATGGAAGAAGCCTTGCTGGTGTATCCGGGAAGGGTGGCTATTGGTTAATGGTTGTTGGTGATTGGTGATTGGTGATTGGTGATTGGTGATTGGGAATTCGTAACTCGTAATTCATAACTCGTAATTCATAACTCGTAATTCATAACTCGTAATTCATAACTCGTAAATTTCTGGATCAACCAAGTTTAAAACAAACTCTAAATATACTATGCCGCAACAAAGTACTATAATTTGGGATTGGAATGGGACTTTGCTCGATGATGCGGAAATGTGCCTCTCGTCAATTAACAAGATGCTGGAAGTACGTTCGTTGCCAACAATAAGCATGGAAAGATACCGTGATGTTTTTACTTTTCCTGTTATAGAATATTACACCGAACTTGGTTTTGATTTTAAACTTGAAATATGGGAAACGGTTGCCGTTGAATTTATCGATTTATACATGAACGAATTGCAAAATTGCATTTTAACTTCATTTGCCAAGGACACACTCGAAGCCTTCAAACAAAAAGGCTACAGGCAAGCAATTATTTCGGCCATGCAGCATGACAATCTGCTAAAATCAGTTTCCGATTTGGGCATTTTCCACTATTTTGAGCATATTGGCGGCATTGGCGACCACTATGCAGTGAGCAAGATTGATAATGCAATCAATTATTTAAACTCATCGGGAGTAAACCCAGAAAACCTGACCCTAATTGGCGACACCATCCACGATTCGGAAGTTGCGGCCACATTAGGATGTAAGTGCATTTTGGTAGCAACCGGGCATCAATCATACGAAAGGTTGAAACGTACTGGCTTACCGGTTGTTCAGAATCTACTTGAAATAGAAACATTTTTCGACCAACAAGTCTAACATCATGAAAACAAACAACATTATACCCACATTAATTTTTGCGGCAATCATACTGCTAAGTGTAACAGCTTGTACCAGTAAAACCTCCCTGGAAACCATCGACAAATTACTTGAAACCGACCGATCCTACTCCACTCTTTCGGCCAATAAAGGAATGAACTCTGCTTTTATCAGCATGTTTGATTCGGCTGGTGTAAAATTGCAGACAAACCACATTCCAATTGTTGGGCTTGAAAAAATAAAAGCTTTTCTACAAAGTGAAAACGATTCCGGCTTCATCCTTACTTGGGAACCCTTGTCAGCAAAAATAGCCAACTCGGGTGAAATCGGATTTACTTATGGAACCTATAAAATTACCAATGTATCAGCCGATTCCATTATGGGCGAAGGAACGTATGTAACAATTTGGGGTAAAAACAGCAGCGGACAATGGAAAGCTTTACTCGATACCGGAAATTCAGGGTTGGGAACTGAACAAGAATAATATTCTTGAAGATAGAACAGCTCAATATTATCAAGAGTTGATGTATTTAATTTTAAGTCCACTCCAACAAATATTTTTGTTGAAAAGTCATAAAGCGAGTATGATGGCGTGGAAAAAGTCCTATTCTATTAAATTCATTCTCATGCCTAACAATTCTTTCAACGCTTCGTATTATAATACCTTGCAGGCATTGTATCTACGATAAATGGATCTCACCATTCTATTTGTCCTGTTATTCCTGCTTCTCAACATTGTCCGTGTTAATCCACGCAACAAATAACTTATAACCAAACGAAAAAACGATTGCACCCGTAAACATCCCAAGAAAACCAGAGAATATAAACCCACCAATTACACCAATAAATATCACCAGCATAGGAACCGGCGCACCTTTTCCTAATAAAATGGGCTTGAGAATATTGTCAGACAAGCCTGCTATCAACAACAGAGCTGTCCATACAATTGCTGGCACAAGTTCTTTCTCCGAAAACATATATGCTATAACCGGTACCGTTATAAAGAATATAGGCAATTGGAGGACACCTAAAACAAATACCAGCAAAGTCCATATCCCTGCATAAGGAATGCCTGCCAGCAAGAACAAAATACCGTTCAGCAGCGCCAGTATAAGAGCCACACCAATAATCCCTTTCACTACACTACCCACTGTTTTGAGAGTCATGTCGGCAAATTCATCGCCTTTGGCACCTGCTATTTTTCTGAATAATTTACGGATTTCTTCGCCTGCTTCGCCAAAAACCAACAATATGCCAGCAATGAGAATGGATATAATTATCTGAACCATACCACTTACAGTGCTTAATATCCCTTTTCCTATAGTGCTGCCTACCTCGAAAAACTGGTCTTTGTGTTCAAGAATGAGCTGTTCCAGATTCTCAGAAGCATTTTGCCAAAAATCGTAAAGGCCGCCCCCAATAATCGGCCATTCTTTAACCTTTTCGGTGGGTGGCGGAATAGAAAGGGTACCGGCATCATAGCTTGTTTTGAGCATTTTAACCTCATCGATAAGTGAACCAATCAACATCCAGGTTGGTAGTATAATAACAACCATAATGGAAAAAATGATAAGGAATGAGGCTGTTTTCGGGCTGCCACCTAACTTTTTAGCAAGTATGCTGTGCAGCGGATGCATTGCCAACGCAAGTATAAGGCTCCACAGAATGATGCTGACAAAAGGATATAGGATCATCAGGCACCAACCTACGATCAAAATAAGGACGAACAACCTGATGGTGGTGTCGTAAACTGAATTGTTTGTAGCGTTATTGCTCATTGTGAAGGTTTTAATTTATTATTGTGGTTGATTGTATTAGTTGTAGGTGGCAATGTTTACGATTCTTGCCCGTTCCCATTTTTTAAGCATTATTGAAGGAGTTAAAAGTATAAAATAATTATAGCTGTACTGCTGTTTGGTGGATTTAATATTTGCTGAAATTACAAATGCTGAATTCTGAAGGACTTCTGTTTTGAAACCGGAACGGCTGAATTCATATTTCAGCCTCTAGCTTTCAAGTATTATATTCGCTTGTTTTTCAATTGTTGGCGAATAGAATATTTGGCACATAATTTATCATACTTCCCATTTTTCGACTTAAGCCAACATTATGCATGGTTTTTTTTGAGATAAATTGTCATCAATAAATATTATCCCATCCAACCCTTTTAAATTACCCCTCAACTTATTCAACATAGTATTCGCATAAAACCCAGGTTAGGTCGGGCAATTACTTTTGCTTTACTTTTGCAGATAATGGCAATAACTATTGATTTATGAAATCAATCTTCACATTTCGCAAAAACATACTGACAACCAGTTGTTTGATCATACTTACGGTTAGTGTATCAATGGCCCAGCGGCCAAAAATTGGCTTGGTTTTGAGCGGGGGAGGCGCAAAAGGCATTTCACATATCGGCATTTTACAGGCCATCGACAGTGCAGGCCTCAAAATCGACTACCTCACAGGTACCAGTATGGGCAGCATAATCGGTGGTTTGTATGCAATCGGTTACTCGGGAAAACAAATCGAAAAAATATCGAACAATCTGGATTGGGATGCCATATTAAGCAATAATCCGAATTTTGCAGATATTAGTATTGACGAAAAGGACGAGTACGGAAAGTACTCTGTCGAACTTGGCCTCAAAGGCCTTAAACCACAGATTGGCACTGGTTTGATAGAATCGGAAGAACTTTGGCTCACGCTGAACGATCTGTTTTTACCGGTTTACAATATCAAGGATTTCTCTAAGTTCAATATCCCTTTTAAATGTATTGCCACCGATTTGTCGGATGGAAAAGCCGTGGTGCTTTCGAAAGGGGAAATTGTAACTGCCGTGAGGTCAAGTATGGCTATTCCAAGCGTTTTTACTGCCATTGATTATGATTCGACCAAACTGGTGGATGGCGGAATCATACGCAATTTCCCTGCAACGGATATTAAAAAAATGGGTGCTGATTTGGTGATTGGCGTTAACCTTTTTACTGGTTTGCCCAATATTTCGAAGTTAAACAACGTATTGGATGTTTTTTATCAGATTACACAGTACCGCGACGCGGAAGATTTGGTAAAAGAGAAAAAGCTTTGCAACCTGATAATCGAACCACCGGTTGAAAAATACAGTGCCGGTAGTTTTGATGCCATAGATTCTATCATGCTGATTGGTAAAAAAACGGGCAAACTCTATTATCCTTATTTCAAACATCTGGCCGACTCGCTCAATAATCTATATCCTATAAATTATAACCCAGATAAGCGTTTGCCAAAAACAGAATCCATTGTTATTGACGAAGTAACATTCGATGGCATCAAGAATACAAGCATGAGCCTGCTTTCGGATAAAATCCAGATAAAGCCCGGTCATTCCTACACTGCTAACCAGATCAACAAGGGTTTCAAAAAAGCCTATTCGAGCCGGTATTACGATAATGTTTACTACGAACTGAAGCCAACAACCAAGGGACATGCCAAAATGGTTTGTAAAGTGAAGGAAAGTCTTTTAACACAAGTAAAATTAGGTTTATCGTATCATTCGTATAGTGGCGCTGCAGTTTTGGCCAATATTACTGTACGAAATCTGTTTCTCGACAAGTCGAGGACCATGGTAAAAATTGCTGCCGGCGAATATTTTAGGCTTATGATAGAACATAAACAGGCTTTCGGGCAAAAGGCAAACAATTATATAAACCTCTGTTACCGGCATGAGAACCTGCCTTTGAATGTCTATGATGGCTCACAACAGACTTCGCTTTATCATGTTAACTACAACCAGTTTGATTTTAATTATACCCGTGTTTTCGGTACTAACTGGAGCCTGGCAGCAGGAATCAAGCAGAAGCGGAATACATTTTCACCTGAAGTTACTGATAATCTGAAAGTAGATGGAAGCATGAACAATTACTTTGCATACTTGAAGTCGGAAGCTAAAACAACCGAGCGAAGGCTATATCCTACCAGTGGATACGAGTTTTCGGCCGAGGCAGGCATGGTATTCAATCGGGAAGCGCAAATCACAATATATAATAATGATAGTAAAACAATTGATACTTCTGATATAATAAATGGGAAACCAGAATTTTACCGATTTATGGTCAACTACTCCAGATACCATGCTTTGAGCAAGAAACTGGTATTTTTATATACTTTACAAGCCGGTATTACGGTGAATTCGCAGGGCTTTATTTTCGATAATTTTTATTTGGGAGGTGTACAGGATCTATCGGACAGGCAGATGGTTTTTGTTGGGCTTTACGAAGGCCAGATTACTTCAACATCCTTATCATCGGCCTTGGTTGGCATTCAATATAATTTTAGCGGTAGCTTGTTCCTCACAGGCAAGGTTAATAGAGGCATATATAATTTCAGCACACCAACAAATGTTTACGATGAGGATAAGCTGAAATGGATAAACGGATTTTCGTTGGGATTGGGTTACAACCTGAGTGTTTTGCCAATGGAATTTACAGCTATGTATTCGCCCGAAATCGGCACTATTTATTCACATGTAAAAATTGGGTTTTTGTTTTAAACTTGTGTCCTATCCAAAAACATTAAATGCTCTATATGATTTTGAAACCAATTTATTGGGTGGTTTGCAATAAAGGTTCATTTATAAATTTAAGAAAATGGAAAGAGAATATCGATGATAAGGTACTGTTTGATCGGTGTGGCCTAAAACAAGTACAGTGGTGATAGTCTTAGTGCTTCAATTTGTAGCTTGGTGCTGTATAAACCTTTGACCATTATGAGGCCGTTGGTTACGGAAATGATAATTTATTTTGGGCCATAAAAATAAATATCACCGGAACTCGTTACACTCTTACATCCTGAAAACAACATTCACCCAAATACTAATTTTGTGAAAAAAATCTTGCTCAAAATTGCATTTATAGTTTCTATTTGTTTGGTTTTTAGTATTAAAACATTTTCTCAGTCAGGAAGTATTGTTGCATTCGACTTTTTAAACCTTACCAATTCGGCACGCGTGGCAGCCTTGGGGAGCAATTTTCTCACCATACACGACAACGATTTGAGTCTTGCCCTCGCAAACCCCTCACTGATTACCCCTCAGATGCACAATTCGCTTTCGCTAAATTTTATCGATAATTTTGC
>CAIRHD010000240.1 GCA_903878265.1 uncultured Bacteroidales bacterium
GGCACATAGAAAAAATCGCGCATTTGCCGCCAGGCTTCATCGTATATTTGCTTCCATTCCTGCTGGTTGTCAACAAGGATTTTTAAATCCGATAAATCAATAAATTTTTCGGTACTGATTTTTGATGAGGGTAAATCAATTATTGCAAATTTGTTTCGTTGCCTGACGAGCATCTTTTTGCCATCAACTGTGATATCAAAAGCGTAATCGGAACCAAGTTCAGTTTCTTTCTTTTGTTTCAGGTCGTAAACCTTAGCCCACATCCCTTTGTCGTTAGCGGTGTTGTAATAGATTTTATCCTCAACCGACCATAAATTCCAGTAATTGCCTGCATCTACCGGTATTTCTAAAATACGTTGCTGAATGCCCTCCAAATCAATTTTTGTTGGTTTAACCTCAGGTTCAGCCGGTTTTTCACCTTTCCCTGCCTTGCCATTTTTTTTGTCTTTGTCGTCTTTTATTTCTTTCCCGTCTTTTGGCTTATCAGTATCTTCCATTTTGACTTCATCGTTTGATGGCGCAAATGGGGAAGGTGTATCCTTGGCAAGGGTAACCATATAAAGTTTGGTCATGTTCTCGTAAGCGAAATTCCATTCCACATTGCTATAGATAGGGTCGAAAGTACGCTCGGAAGTAAAAAACAGGTATTTTCCGTTGTGTGAAAATGTTGGCTGGCCCGACGAAAACCACTGATCTGTTACCTCATATTTTGTTCCATCTGCCGTATTGAAAAGCATGATTTGTTGCATACCATTTTCTACAGGTCGGCTATAGGTAATCCATCGGCTATCCGGCGACCAATCGAAATCGCCAAATTCCCAAACCTTTGATTTATCTACGAGCGTAATTTTTTTTGTTTCAACATCTACGTATTGCAACCTTAACATTTTATCGTTCCAGATTATTTTCTTGCTATCTGGCGACCACCGGATTGTAAATTTGTAGGTGTCAGCACCTGTTGTAAGCTGAACCGGTGGTGAGCTGCCATCCTGTTTTGCAATATAAATTTCGTATTCACCACTTGCATCGCTCAAATAAGCAATCCATTTGCCATCAGGCGACCAGAATGCTTCCCTGTCGTGTGCATTACTGCTCGACGTTAGATTGCGGGTTATTCCTTCCTTTACCGGAACTGTAAAAATGTCGCCCCTACCGGCTACCACTACCCTATTCCCATCAGGCGACGGATTAACGGAACCAAGAAAACGGGTCGCATCTTTAAGCTGGTTTCGCGACGTGTTGAAATCATCAGCAATTTGGACCGATATTTTTGTGGAAACCTGCGTTTTTATATCGAAAATATAAATAAACCCACCATTTTCATAAACTATCCGGTTATCGCCTGCTGAAGGGAATTTAATGTCGTATTCGGTATAATTGGTAACTTTTCGGGTTTGGTTCGTTTTCAGGTTAAAACAAAAAAGGTTCATGGTGCGATCACGGTCGGAACAGAAATAAATCTCATCGCCAAACCACATCGGGAAAATATCCTGTGCTTTATTGTCAGTAATATTCCGGGTAGTCAACGCATTAAAATCATGAATCCATATATCGTCTGCCATTCCACCTTTGTAATATTTCCAGGTACGGAATTCGCGGAAAACCCTGTTGTAAGCCAATTGTTTGCCATCAGCTGAATATGAACAAAAACCACCTGCCGGAAGTGGCAATTCCTGCGACATTCCGCCCGAAACCGGAACCAGGAATAACTGCCCGATAAAATCATTGAATGTTTGCTTGCGCGATCTAAAAATTATATTTTTTCCATCATGCGTCCAGCCCAGAACAACATTGTTTGGCCCCATGCGATCGCTGATATCGTCGCGGCCTAAAGTTGCGGTTGTAGTCAACCTTGCCGGCACACCTCCTTGGGCGGGGATGGTATAAACTTCGGTATTACCATCGTATTGGGCGGTGAAGGCTATTGTTTTGCCATCGGGCGAAAAGTGCGAAAACATTTCATAACCAACGTCGTTGGTTAGTTTACGGGCCATTCCACCAGAAACGGGAACGGTATATAAATCGCCAGCATACGAAAACACAACGTTATTGCCTGAAATAGACGGGAAACGCAAAAGCCTGGCTTCGTCCTGTGCAAAGAGAATTCCGGTTAGGCACAATAGGATAGTCAGTAAGGATAATTTACTAAAAGTATGGGTCATTAGTTGTGAGTGTTTAATAGGTTTATTGAAGAACAAAGATATATATTCCATTGTTTGCGCGGCTTGGAATAATTATAAAGTGCTAAATCGTGCTTGTTCAAATATTTATCCTATCAGCCACTTTGGCTGGATTAAAAATGCTAATTTCGCCACTTTGTTTCAACTTGCTTCCTCATGGATTTTTTACTTTCGGATAGTTGGTTTTTTACCTGGGTGCTATTGCCGGGATTGATTTTTATCGCCCGTATTTTGGACCAAAGTATAGGGACTTTACGTCTGATATTTATCTCGAAAGGGATGAAGCGGATTGCCCCTTTTCTTGGTTTTTTTGAAGTAATAATCTGGCTGCTTGCTGTTGGGCAAATCATGCAGCACCTCGATAATTGGCTATGCTATGTAGCTTACGGAGCCGGTTTTGCCATGGGGAATTTTATTGGCATAACATTGGAGGAAAAACTGTCGATAGGAACTTCTATCATTAGGGTAATACTTTCGAGCGAATCGCCTGAACTTATAGGAGCACTCAAATCGCATAATTTCGGGCTTACCATACTTGATGCCGAAGGGGCAAAAGGACCTGTAAAAATCCTCTTCTCTATAATCAGGCGAAAAGAAATCCCACTTTTTTTGAAAACTTTACACGATTTCCATCCAACTGCTTTTTACACTATCGAAGATGTGAAAGAAGCCAAAGAAGGGGTTTTTAAAAATGTGGGGCAAAAATCACTTACCAAAGGTATGGCCTCTATGTTAAAAAAGGCAAAGTAAATTGTTGATATTGTTTAAAATAGCCACATACGGGAATTAAAATTGCCATATTATCCTACCAAAGCCTAAGTGGGCGCACATTGATTTCCCATAATCTTTTCAGGGAAGTCGCGCAACACGGTTATACTTATGTTCAATTGGCCGGATTTGATGTTGAAAAACCCGATTTGATTGATCGGCTTGAAATTGAGTCTTTAACAACTGAAGAAATTTATGTACCGCAGCCTGTTATTGAAGTTACAAAATGCAAATTTTGTGGCATTTGTTCAGGTTATTGTACTGAGAAAGCGATACAATTTAACAGGTTTGTACCTTCAGTAACTTTGATTGTTTCGCGCTGTTGTGCCTGTGGGAATTGCCAAAAAGCCTGTAGCCGCAATGGGATAAAGATGAAGGAAAAACATGTTGGAAAAATAGTGACGGGCCGTTTAGGCATGCATCAAATTATTGCCGGAAAATTGGATCCGGAATCAGAATTTAAAATCCCACTGATAAAAGCCTTGCTCGAAAGGTTAAACCCTGAAGCAATTTGCATCTGCGATTTTGAGCCTGGCCTGGATTTGGCAGTAAAAGTTGCACTCGAAGCAATGGATGTTGCTGTTATTGTTTTACAAAATAAACCTGATTGGAAACAACATTTAGACGAAATGATTGCTATCACAGGAAAAAGCAAAATTCTTACCGGATTAGTTCTCAATAAAACAGAAGAAAATTCAAGCTTTTTAAGCGAAGTTGAGGAAGATTGTAACCTAAGATCATTACCTATATGGGGAATTATTCCTGATTTTAGAACTTTGGAAAACAAAAAGGTTTTGAATATAAATGACAATTCCAAAATATTCATGCTACCTGTGACTGGGATTTGGGATGCCATAACCAAATCGCACTTACATTTTCAATCCACTTACAATGAAACATTTACACAACACTAACATATAATTTCCAATCCCAATGAAAAGCAAAAACATCGGATTTAATTCCAAACTTATCCATGGAGGTGAGTTTAACGATGCACTTGGAAGTGCAACAGTTCCTATTTATCAGACATCAACTTTTAAATTCGACAGTGCCGAGCACGGTGCTGCCTGTTTTGCTGGCGAAAGTGATGGGTATATCTACACCAGGATTGGCAACCCTACAATCCACGCATTAGAAACTTTGTTGGCCGAACTCGAAAACGGGTTTGGCGGAATTGCCTGCAGTTCAGGTATGGGAGCAGTAAACACTGTTTATGGGGCAATGTTGGCGCAGGGCGATCATGTAGTAAGTTCAGCCGCTGTGTATGGACCTTCGCGGGTTGTACTCGAAACCTATTATAAAAAATTTGGCATTGAGTCGTCGTTTGTAAATACTGCCGACATTAATGAAGTGCGCAAAGCCATAAGGCCTGAAACCAAATTGCTTTACATCGAAACCCCATCGAACCCTACAATTGAAATCACCGATTTGAAAGCTTGTTGTGATCTTGCCCACGAACATGGTATTCCAGTAGCTGTTGATAACACTTTTTGCAGCCCATATTTGCAACGCCCGTTTGAGTTTGGTGCCGACATAGTTTTACATTCGCTCACAAAATTCATCAATGGACATGCCGATATTGTTGGAGGTGTTGTCATAGCCAAAGACGAAGTTCTGTACAAGAAATTGCGTTCGGTAATGGTTACTTTGGGATTCAATATGGATCCGCACCAGGCATATCTGGTAATACGTGGCGTTAAAACATTAAGCATCCGCATTGACAGGGCGCAGGAATCGGCTATGAAAATTGCCGAATACCTCGAAAACCATCCAAAAGTAGAATGGGTTCGGTTTCCGGGCTTGGTTTCGCACCCACAGCATGAGCTGGCAAAAACACAAATGGATGGATTTGGCAGCATGATAAGTTTTGAGCTTAAAGGAGGTATAGAAGCTGGCAGGGTTTTGATGAATTCCGTTCAAATGGCCATTCTTGCTGTATCGTTGGGTGGTGTTGAAACCCTGATCCAACACCCAGCATCAATGACACATTCGAAAGTATCAGCAGATGGAAAAGAAAAAGCTGGAATTACGGATGGTCTTGTTCGTTATTCAGTTGGTATTGAAGATGTTGCTGATTTGATTGCAGATTTGGAACAAGCCTTGGCAAAAGTGTAAGTTGAACTGTAAACAATTATTAATCAATGTCGTTCAGTTCAGCCATATTTAAGATCAAGGAATAACGAATTTTGATTTTAGGGATGCAAAGCAGATTTTGAAGAAATTTCAAAACCTTTTTTCTAATTCTTTGATAAAAATATTCACTTGGTTGAACGGCATTGGATACTTCACCTAGTACCTTGTCCAACTTTCCGAAATTGAATAGTACAAAATAAGCTCAGAGGTAATTCTAAAGCAAAAAACAACATTTGTAAATCTTATAGATTTACAAATAGTTGTTTTGTTTTAATGGTAACAGGATTCGAAGCTGCGACTCATTGATTGAGATCCGGTATTTGAATTTTATAAAGTCGATATTTTGGGTATCATGTCGTCCGAATAATTTTAAGCAATAAATCCTAAAGGGATTTTCATTTGCAAAATATAAAAAAAGCAATAATTGCATCAAAACAATTATTGCTTTTTTATCTATTTTTGGTGCTTCTATCCTTTACTTACTTCTTCTATTTTCTACATTCAGAGTAAATTAGAATGGGCAGCAATCCATTTCCCTTACACGGCCGCCACGATTACCTGAGCTATAACCTCCTCCTCCGCCACCACCAAACAAGCTGAATGTATCGAATTCAAATACGAGAGAAATTTCGTGCGACGATCGTGCTGCGGTGTTCAGGTTGGTTTGGATTATATAATCGTA
>CAIRHD010000241.1 GCA_903878265.1 uncultured Bacteroidales bacterium
CTGACGCGCAATTTCCAACAAAATCCCTACTCCGCTGGCACCATCGTTTGCCCCATCAATAGGTGTGTGGTGATAAGTCGAGTCGGGGTCGTTGTCGGCGAAAGGCCGCGAATCCCAATGCGAACAAAGCAAAACACGTGTTGTGCTTTTGGGATTAAACGAAGCTACGATATTTTTGCATTTAAGGGTTGTTCCATCAAACGCTTTGGCAGTGAAAGGCTGGACAGCAACCTGTGTGGTGTATTCTTTCAAAGTTTTTTCTAACCAGGAAGCACATTGGGCATGAGCCTTGCTATTGGGCACACGGGGGCCAAACTTTACCTGTTCGCCAACAAAGTAGTATGCAGTATCCGAATTGAAATCAGCAATTTTGAAGGTTGCTGCCAGTTTGTCCGATTCCGCAGTATCTGTGGTGGATTTCTTTTGTTGCTTGCACGAACTTAAAGCTGTAGCTATAAATATGGCGAGCAGCAAGGAAAAATATTTCATAATGTGAGGTGTTTTGCGGCGGTAAAGATAGTACAAACTGGTTTCAAAACCGGTTTACAGGAAATCGGCAGCATGCCCAAAAGATCCGGTAAAAACGGATTCCGCAATCGGGCGGCGGATCCGTGGGCTTGTTTCCAGCTTTAAAAGATTGGGGTGCAATAGTTCCGCTTCGCCCAGATAACCTATGGTAAAAGCTACCTGGATTTCAAAATCGGCAGGGATTTCGAGCAATTTAGCTGCCTCCGCCACATTAAACCCGCCCATTTGATGGGTATAAAGCCCTTCGTGCATGGCTTGCAGGCTAAGTGTTGAAACCGATTGTCCCAAATCGTAGGAAAATATTTTGTTCCGTTCGCCTTTAGGGTTGGTGGTTTTACCTATTGCAAGTACCAAAACCGGTGCATTGGTGGCCCATAACTGGTTAAATTCAACCAAAGTGGAAAATATTTTAGTGTAAACTTCATCGCCTTTAAACCCAACCAGAAAATGCCAAGGTTGTAGATTGTTAGCTGAGGCAGCCCATCGCGCAGCTTCAAAAATCCGCTGAAGTTTTGCGGATTCTATGGGTTTGGGGCTATATGCCCTCGGGCTCCAGCGCGATGCAACAAGCGGATGGATAGTATAATCGGCAGCGGCTTGTTTTATGGTTTCTATTGTGTTCATTGGTGTTTTTTTTGCAATGTTCTACAAATCAATTATTTTATCACGGCTTAAACCGGTTTCTTTGCTAATTTCCTCGGTGCTTGCACCATTTTGCTTCATGTAAGTAGCCAGTTTAAGTGCAAGTGATACTTTTTGCTTGTGTTCTTCTTCTTTTTGAAACCTTTCCAACTCTGCTCTTTTTTCGGCTTCGGCCAATTGCTTCAAATGTTTGGCTTCCTGCTCATCGAAAATGATGTCAATTTCCTCCTCTGCCTCCAATTTCCGTCTAAATTCTTCATCTTTCAGCGGCCCTTGCAAGTAATTTGCCATTTCGCTAAATTCTTCCGAAATATTCTGCAAGTCAATAATGTAGCCATCTTCGGTACACCAAGCTTGATTGAACAATACCAGAAAATTTTCCAAAAGGGTGCGCCTTTGTTCAGGCAAACGGCGAACCTGGATAATGTGCGATTGATGGGTCAAATGCTCGATAAAAAAACTCTTTACAGTGATCTTTTCCTTGCTAACCGAATTGATCGTGTCGCGGTTTACCGTAACCGCCATGTAGGGCAGATCGGCCAAATTGTAGCCTAAAATGTAAATTGTTATGATAGGATAAGCCGTTTGGTACTCAATGGCGGATTCTTGAACAAGGTTGTCCTTTTTTTGTTTGGCAAGATAATTTGCTCCGAGATAATTCCTGAAACGTTGGATATCCGTAGGGAACTTGGACTTTTGAAGTTCGATTAGTACGGTTTTCCTGCTGCCATCGGCTTCTTTGATCACAGCTTTGAAATCGAGACGAAACAGTGTCAATCTTCGTGTTTCACTTGGCAAAACGGTTTCCTGATTTTCAAGGTTTACTTCCTCAATCTCAACATCCAAAATCACCGACAATACCTTTTTGGCGAATTTGTTATTCTCCATCAGATATTTGAAGGCTTTATCGTAAAGTGGGTTTATGATTTTCATGCTGTTTACACTTGACTGATATAAATCAATTGTCCGCACAAAAGTACTAATAAACATTTGAGGATGAATTTATTTGTGGTTTTGCGCTTCAATAACACTGGCATGTAATAAAATTAGGATGGCATTTTAAAAAACGAAAAACAATAAGCAATTAGATATTGCCTTAGGAGTAAAAATCAACCGTTGTTTATATTTCAACTTGCTGAAAATTGTTGGATTTCAAGACTATTAACAGCAATATCCTTTTTTTCAGACTATTGCATTTTCTTCCTTCTTTGCCAATAACAGCAATGTTTTTGCGTTAAGTGAGTAAAAATCACTTTATCAGGATTATGCGTTTAAAAACCATCAGAACTATTGCGATATATACATTTGGCATTTTTGTATTTATAGCTTTATTGCTTTTCGCCATGCAACGTTTCCTTGGGCCTGAGGTTAAAAAAATATTCATTGCCGAAATAAACAAATCGCTTACTGCCGAAGTGCAGATTGATGATGTGCAGTTAAGCCTTATTAGGGATTTTCCTTTTGCTTCGGTGCGATTTTCCGGTGTTAGGATGAAAGAAGCTTTAACTCCGGCTTCAAAAAACTATTTGCTCACAGCAGGCACTATTTCCTTGCAATTCAACGTATGGGATTTGCTGCGTAAAAAATATTGCGTAAAAAATATCAGGCTTGCCGATGTAGAAATTGCGCCCCATATATTTGCTGATGGCAGCGATAATTTCCATTTCTGGAAAGCATCGGGCGTTGAAGGAAGCGGAAATTTAAACTTCGAGTTGCAGCGCATCACCATCCGAAACCTTCATATCCGGTTTACAAATGATGCTTCGCTCACTTTCGTGGATGCTATATTACCTGGTTTTGTGGCGAAAGGCAATTTCGGAAACAGCAAATATGCCCTCGACCTTGCCGGAAACATTAAGGTTACAGATTTTAAATTGGATGGCACAAGCTATATTTCGCAGCGCGAACTTAACCTTTGGCTTTTACTTGAGGCAGATAGTAATTTGGGCCTTTATACGATAAAAAAAGGAAACCTTGAAACCGGTGCTTTAAAACTCAGCACTTCGGGAAGTTTTATTTACAGCGAAAAACAAAAACAGATAAACCTCGATGTAACAGCCACCGGTTCCACTTTGCAGGAAATGCTTTCGCTTGTTCCTGCAAGTTTTACAAAAAGCCTGGATGGATACAAATTTCGAGGCAAAGGGGATATTTCAGCCAAGATTTCGGGTCAGTTTGGTGGCAGCAGCCATCCCGGCGTAAATTTGAGCATTGATATGAAAGATGGCGAGATTACCGAACGAAAATCTGGCATAAGCATCAAAAACGTTTCTGCGTTTGCTGTTTATAACATCAATCAAAGTGGCGAAACCGAAACACTTTCGATAAGTAACCTAAAGGCTAAACTGGGCAATGGCTTTGTGGGCGGATCGCTCATGGTAAATGGTTTTTCTTCGCCTACCATACAATGCAACCTCAATGCAAACCTCAACCTAAAAGAACTTCAGCAATTCCTTCAATACAAAGAAATATCAGCGGTGAGTGGATGGCTCAAACTTAACCTAGCCTTCGATGGTCAGATTTCCGATATTAAACACCTGGTTGCGGCCGATTTCCTAACCAGCAATTTCAATGGAAAGGGGAGTCTTGAAAAAGCAAACCTTGGATTGAAAAATTATGGATTGCCAATAAGCGAAATCCAATCGACATTTGCATTTAACGGCAACGATCTTCAAATTAACAAATTGCTTTTTAGAGTTGGAAACAGTGATTTTAACCTGAAAGGAACGCTTGGAAACCTATTATCCTGGTTTTTTATTACCAACGAAAGCCTCGATGTTGAAGGGAATCTTGTTTCACAACGTTTCGATTGGGACGAACTTTCGGGTGCGCAAAAAAGCACAAGCGGTGAATACCAATTCGGTCTGCCGGGCGATATCAACATCAATAACCTTCAAGTGCGCACGACCAATTTTACGTTTGGCAAATTCAAGGCTTCTAACCTTACGGCTTCCGCCCAAATGCACAACAAGGTGCTGTCGATCAACAATATTTCCATGCTTACCTGTGAGGGAAAGTTTACCGGACAGACAAATATTAATGCGCAATCCGAAAAGCATTCGCTGCTTCAGGCGAAAGCCCACCTTGAAAAAGTTAATGTAAAAACCTTGTTTTCACAATTCAACAATTTTGGCCAAGTTGGGCTGATGGGCCAAAACCTTGAAGGACTGATTTCTGCTGATGTTATTTTTGCCTGTTCGATGCAAAACAACCTTAACATGGATTTGAATTCGATAAAGGCTCACGCCGATTTGATTATCGAAAACGGAAGGCTGGTAAATTATAGCCCAATGCAAAGCCTTTCATCTTTTTTGAAAATCGAGGACTTGAATGATATCCGTTTCGAAACCCTTCACAACCAGATTGATATCGCTAACCAAATTATTTATATCCCAAAGATGGAAATAAAATCAAGTGCCCTCGACCTACAGCTTATGGGAACACATACATTTGATAATGGTTTAGAATATCATTTTACCATTGCCCTTGCCGATCTGGTTGCGTCAAAGTTTAAAAAGCGGAACCTTGGATTTAACAATCAGGCTGAATTTGGGCCGGTTGAAGAGGATGGGCGTGGCCGCACCAAAGTTTTTGTTTCGCTTACAGGCACGGTTGAAAACCCGATTGTGAAATATGACAAAAAGGCAATGCGCGATAAAATCTCGAACGATCTTAAAGCGCAGAAAGTCGAGCTAAAGCTGTTGCTGAAAGAAGAGTTAAAATGGATACAAGCCGACACGCTAAAGAAAGCACAGCAGCTTAAGGATAAGGAAATCCAAAAAAAACAGGAACAGGGAAAATTTGTGATTGAATGGGACGACGATAAAAAGTAAGAGAAGTGATATCGAATGTGGGATGTCGGATTTCCGATGTGCGATTTCGGATGTATGGGGGAGAAAATATTTAGAAATCGAAGCTGTGTGAGTATTGTTGTATATTTATTGCCGCAAAATTTGTGCTTTAGCGTTGTAAAACCGCCTAAATTTCTGCTATGATTTCCTGAAACAACAATACTTGGTAAGCCTTTTTTAACACACAAAAATGAAAGAACTTTTTTTCGACCGTTACAATATCTACAACAGGAAGAGGCACTGGAAAATACTCCTGCTGCTTTTTGCCATTGTTATTATTGCCTTTTCGCTTTGGTATTCGAATTTACTTGTGAAAAAAATCGCAAAAGATGAGCGCTCAAAAATCCATACCTGGGCAAATGCGCTTCAAACACGTGCGCGATTGGTGAATTCTACCCAGAGCTTTTTTACCCAGGTTCAGGAAGAAGAACGTAAAAAGGTGGAGTTGTATGCCGAAGCCCAAAAACGGTTTATCAGCAACAGCACCACCGAAGACCAGGGTTTTTATCTGAAAATTATTGAGAACAATACTTCCATACCTGTAATATTAACGGATGGCGAAGGCAATATAACCGGCAACAAAAATACGGTTTTCAACTCCGACACAGTTCCAAGCATGAAGGATTATTTGAAGAAAGAATTTTCAAAATATCCGCCTATTCCGATTCACTATTATAAAAACGAGGTAAACTACATATACTATAACGACTCAAAGTTGTTTACCGAAATGAAAGTTGTGCTCAACAATCTGGTAAGTGCGTTTTTCAGTGAGGTGGTAAATAATTCGGCTTCGGTTCCTGTGCTGATAACCGACAGTTTGCAAACCCAGGCTTTAGCTTATGGACAGATAGATACCGTGCATATTCACGAACCTGAATACCTGAAAAAAACCATACACGAAATGGCGGCTGCCAACGATCCTATCGAAATTAGCATTGCCGGACAGGGGAAACGCCTGATTTTTTACAAAGATTCGTATGTACTTACCCAGTTGCGCTATTTCCCATACATTCAGTTGGCGATTATAAGCATTTTCCTGCTGGTGGCCTATATGCTTTTCAGCACCGCACGGCGAAGCGAACAAAACCAGGTTTGGGCGGGTTTAGCCAAGGAAACGGCACACCAATTGGGCACTCCGCTTTCTTCGATGATGGCTTGGGTCGATTATCTAGAAGCTAAGGATGTTGACAGCGAGACCATAGAAGAACTTCGGAAAGACGTCAACCGGCTGAGTACAATTACCGATCGGTTTTCCAAAATCGGATCAAACCCATCGCTTGTGCCAGAAAACCTTGTATCGGTAATTTATAGTTCTGTTTCGTACCTCAAAACCCGCACATCCCAGAAAATCGCATATTCCATTAATCTCCCGCCCGAGCAATCAATAGTATTACCATTAAACACACAACTGTTTGAGTGGGTAATAGAAAACCTGGTGAAAAATGCCGTAGATGCCATGACACGGCAGGGGAAAATTACAATTGATATTCTGGAAGAAGATCT
This sequence comes from uncultured Bacteroidales bacterium, assembly GCA_903878265.1. GTDB lineage: Bacteria > Bacteroidota > Bacteroidia > Bacteroidales > UBA4417 > UBA4417. The sequence continues at coordinate 6,525 of CAIRHD010000241.1, forward strand.
TGATGTGATTATTGATATTGCCGATACGGGGAAAGGCATTCCCCGAAACATGTTCCGCACCATTTTTAATCCGGGATACACCAGCAAGCAACGCGGATGGGGATTAGGGTTGTCGCTTTCAAAACGCATCATCACCGAATACCACAAAGGAAAAATCTTCGTAAAAAGTTCCACACTTGGTAAAGGAACCACGTTCAGGATTGTATTGAAAAAATAATGTTGTAATATGCTGATGCGATAATGTATTAATTTCTAACTGATTGAACCTTAAACGCGCAGCATAAGACAAGCGAACAATTGAACAACGAACCAAAATTTCTCCTTTTGAACCTTGAAGGCGCAGCATTGAACTTTGAACGCCGCAGGCAATTGAACCCTTTAACTCTCACCCTATAACCCTTTAAATCAATTATTTGTCCGGAATCTACATCCATATCCCCTTTTGCAGGCATAAATGCATCTATTGCAATTTTTATTCGTTGGCAAGTACACGCTATATGGATAAAATTTCAGGTGCAATAAATGCAGAATTGCTGCAACGAAAAGAGTATTTAGGAGCACAAAAAATTGAAACCATTTATTTTGGTGGTGGAACCCCATCTATGCTCGAAATATCTGATATTGAAAGTATTGTTAAAACTATTTATTCGCTCTTTAAGGTTGCCAGCGATGCCGAAATCACCCTCGAAGCCAATCCAGATGACCTTTCACCATCTAAACTCAAAGCCCTGAAAAATATGGGCATCAACAGGTTAAGCATTGGCATACAATCGTTCAGGGAAGAAGATCTTGTGTTTTTAAGCCGAACACATTCTTCCGAACAGGTTTTCCGTTGTATAAACGATTCTCAACAGGCAGGTTTCAGCAACCTCAGTATAGATTTGATTTATGGAATCCCAACCCTGACTGAAGATGGTTGGAAAGAGAACCTTGAAAAAGCATTCGCTTTCGGAATACCTCATATTTCGGCCTATTCGCTTACCGTGGAGGAGAAAACACCTTTGGAAGCGATGATCCTCAAAGGAAAAATGAAACCCGTTGACGAAAACCTTTCGATTGCTCACTATCATATTTTAACCAAACTCACGCGACAGCAAGGTTACGAACAGTATGAGATTTCCAATTTCTGCCTTCCGGGTGCATATTCCAGGCACAATACCGCTTACTGGCAAGGAAAGCACTATCTTGGCGCCGGGCCTTCGGCACATTCGTACAATGGAGCTTCACGAAGTTGGAATGTGGCCAATTTAGTCAAATACATAGAAACTGCCAATTCAGGAAATGTTGAACATGATCAGGAAATTTTAAATCAGACGACCCTGTTTAACGAGTTTATAATGACTTCGTTGCGTACTATTTGGGGTTGCGATTTAGTTTCTGCCAAAAAAAAGTTCGGTGCAGAAAAGGCGGAACATCTGCTTTTGAATGCCACGCCTTTTATTGAATCCAAACAAATGATATATAGCCAGGGGAAACTAATCCTAACGCCAGAAGGACGGCTTTTTTCCGATGGCATTTCGTCAACATTGTTCGAGGATGAAGGCTATTAATGAACCGCTTTTCTGCTTCTCGCTAAATCATACCTAATTAGGCCATATTCTAACAACATTTTCATAAAAAGCGTTAAACCGATAGCGGAAGCCCAAAAAACACTTGATTTCGCACCCCAAACTCATTACCTTTGCAAACTTTTCCCGAAAACAACTAGAAATCCCTAATATATGAAACTCTCACAATTCAGGTATCATCTCCCGAATGAACTGATTGCACTTCATCCGGTACCTAACCGCGATGAGTCGCGACTGATGGTGCTCAACAGAAAAACACAAACAATTGAGCATAAAACTTTTAAGGATGTTCTTAATTATTATGGCGATGGCGATGTTTTTGTACTAAACAACACTAAAGTTTTTCCTGCATTGCTGTTGGGGGAAAAAGAAAAAACAGGTGCTAAAATAACTGTTTTCCTCCTTCGCGAGCTTAATGCCGAAGCCCGATTGTGGGATGTTCTGGTAGATCCGGCCCGTAAAATCCGTATCGGCAACAAATTGTATTTTGGCCACGACGACTCCCTCGTAGCTGAGGTTATTGACAACACAACTTCGCGTGGGCGCACATTGCGTTTCCTTTACGACGGCCCTTACAGCGAATTTAAACGCACCATCGAAGTTTTAGGCCGCACACCACTGCCAGAGGAACTTCAGCGTATGCGCGATATTGAACCCGATGATAAAGAGCGCTATCAAACCATTTATGCCAAAAAAGAAGGGGCAGTCGCGGTACCTTCAGCCGGGTTGCATTTCAGCAGGCAATTAATGAAACGCCTTGAACTTGCGGGGGTCAATTTTGCCGAAGTTACGTTACATGCAGGTTTAGGAAATTTTCGGGCTATTGATGTGGAAGACCTTACCAAATATAAGATGGATTCGGAAGAACTTCATATCGAAGAAGATCAGGCTCAGATTGTAAACCGTTCCATCGAAGCGCGAAAACAAGTATGTGTGGTTGGCACTACCACCATGAAAGCCGTTGAATCGTCGGTTACCATTTCGGGGCAGGTAAAACCTTACAGCGGCTGGAGCAACAAATTTATTTTTCCACCTTACGATTTCAGCATTGCAACAAGCATGATTACCAATTTCCACATGCCACAATCGCC
>CAIRHD010000242.1 GCA_903878265.1 uncultured Bacteroidales bacterium
AATCATACTGTCGATGCTAAATTACCTGGCCTCCAATACCGAAAAAAGGCTGTCAAATATTCAACTGACAACCGATCCGGAAGAAAACCTAAAAGCTTTGTTCAGGGAACAGTTTAGTTTTTTCAGCCTGAACCCTCATTTTGTTGTTGCTGTCTTTTCGGATGGTTTATTGGAAGAAAGCCAGCGAATCAACGAAACCTTCATGAAACTCATGAATATAAAAATGAAATTTCTGATGCCGATAATTATGGAAGGGCAACAAAGAAGAATATTTACCAATGCCATTACTACCGACGAACTCATGCATATTATCATGGGAACATTCAAGCTCCAGATGTTCAAATGGCGTATCGCCAATTTCGAATTTGATATCAAACGGAGTGGTGATAATATGGTGCAATCGATCCTTACATTAATAAAGAAAGTTTAAAATCCTTCAGGTTTTAAAAAACAATAAATAACACACACAAAAAAATTTGCTTAATCATGTTAGTAAACATTCACTTACATTTAATCAAAAGAATAAAAAACCTGCTTGGTTTACTTATTCTTCTGGCTCCGGCAATTGTTCCGGCGCAAACACTCTCACTAAACCAATGCGTTGACACCGCACTGATTTACAACCGAAACATCAGGTTAGCCCAGCAGGATGGCTTGATAGCCAACGAAAAAAACCGCGAAGCTAAAAGCACTTTGTTGCCAAAACTCACGGGATTCGCCGACTACCGTTACTATACGGATCTGCCTTACCAGATCATGCCGCAGGAAGCTTTTGGCGGACCGGCAGGAACCTATAAGGAAATTCAGTTTGGAGTGCCTCAGAACCTGAGCACCAACCTACAACTCGCCATGCCACTCTTTAATCCCACAGCATTGAGCGCGATTAAAAGCACCCGTATTGCCAGTGAACTCTCGGAAATACAAAAACGTAAAACGGATGAAGATGTAGTAATGGAAGTTTCCAACGCATACTACAATGCCCAGGTGCTATTAAATCAGCTGGCTTTTATGGATAGCAATATCATTAATACCAATAAGCTGGTACAAACAACAACCTTGATTTACCAGCAACAGTTAGCCAAAGGAACTGACGTTGACCGGCTGAAATTGCAACTGGAACAGTTAACCACGCAAAGAAGCACAATTTCTTCTCAACATCAGCAGGTGTTAAACGCGCTTAAATTCCTGATGGGAAAACCAATTTCCGATTCCAGCCAGGTTCAGATAAACGAAACATCCATAGATGAAACTACTTTTCAGCCTAACACGACCACAGATATTTTATTGATTGATAAGAAGATGGAGTTTAGTCTTTCGGAGTTAAGTGGTCTTAAAAATTCTCGCTTGCCTTCATTGAACGCTTATGGAGTATACGGTACCAATGGTTTTGGCACAACCGGAACAAACAGCTTTTTCAATTTCCATCCGATAGGGTATGTGGGTGCTCAGCTTTCGGTTCCTCTTTTTAACGGAATGGTTACAAAGCATAAAATTGACGGCAAAAAGATTGAAGTGAACAAGACGATCATTCAAAAGGAAATAGTAACTGAAAAGGCCAACCTTGACCTGGTGAATGCCGAAATGCAATTAAGCATAGCAAACACAACCATCGCCACTGTGAATACTCAGATTGAACTTGCCAAAAAGATTTATAACAATACTGTATTACAAAACCAGCAAGGAATGGCCAACATTACAGATTTGCTTCTGGCCGACAATTCCCTGCGCGAATCCCAGCAAAATTATATCGTGGCTTTAATAAATCTTAGAAGGGCCGAACTTGAATATAAAAGGGTAACAGGTAACCTGATTGCAAATAAGAAATAAGAATTTACGATTTTACACTGAGCGAAGCCGAAGTGTTACGAATGACTAATAACGATTTAAAATTCACAATCAACAACAAATCAAAGAACATGAAAAAGATAATTTATATAGTTGCAGCAATAGCCATAATTGTGATAGTGATCATCCGCCTCAAAGGCAATAAAGAAACCACCAAAAACAGGGTTTTTCAATACGATAAAGAACAGGCAATTGGCGTGC
>CAIRHD010000243.1 GCA_903878265.1 uncultured Bacteroidales bacterium
AGTTGCTGTCGCCAACATTCCCGATATTATTGAGTTGCGCTCGATTTCGCGTTTGGGACTTTCGGTTGTAACTGTTGTTTTCAAAGATGGTGTCGACATATATTGGGCCAGGCAGCAGCTCAGTGAACGATTGAAAGAAGCAGAAGAAGTAATCCCACCCGGCTTGGCCAAAATTGAGCTTGCACCCATCTCAACCGGTTTGGGCGAAATTTACCAGTACCGGCTTGCCGTTGATAAAGGCTACGAGAAAAAATATTCGCTTATGGAATTGCGTACCATTCAGGATTGGGTGATACGCCGCGAAATGCTGGGCACACAAGGTGTTGCTGACATCAACAGTTACGGTGGTTTCGTTAAGCAATACGAAATTGCTGTGAATCCCGAGAGGCTCCGCGGCATGAACCTCACCCTGACTGATATTTTTCAGGCACTCGAAAAAAATAACGAGAACACAGGCAGCGCGTATATCGACAAAAAGCCTACTGCCTATTTTATCCGAGGCATTGGCCTGGTAAAAAACCTCGAAGATATTGAGAAAATAATGGTTAAAACCAATTCGTCGGGCATCCCTGTTTTAATTCGCGATGTAGCAACGGTTCAATTTGGCAACGCGATCCGTTACGGTGCCTTGGTGGTTGACACAACCGAAGCCGTAGGAGGTGTGGTTATGATGCTCAAGGGCGCCAATGCCCACGAAGTCATCGATAACGTAAAAACACGCATAGCTTCCATACAAAAATCCTTACCCAAAGGAATTTCTATCGAGCCTTACCTGAACCGTTCGGAGTTGGTGAGCCGCGCCATTGGTACAGTTTCCAGAAACCTGGTGGAAGGAGCGTTGATAGTGGTTTTCATACTTGTAATCTTGTTAGGAAACGTACGTGCCGGATTGATTGTTGCTTCGGTTATTCCCCTCTCGATGCTTTTCGCGATTTCGTTGATGAATATTTTCGGGGTTTCGGGAAACCTGATGAGTCTTGGGGCAATAGACTTCGGGCTGATTGTGGACGGCGCTGTTATAATTGTCGAAAGTGTTGTGCACCGCATCACGCAAAGCAAACATCACAACATTGGAGTAAAAAGGCTTACGCAACAACAGATGGACGAAAGTGTATTTGATTCGGCAAAGCGAATGATGAGTTCAGCAACTTTCGGTCAAATCATAATCCTAATCGTATATATTCCAATCATGGCTTTGGTCGGAATTGAAGGGAAAATGTTTCAGCCTATGGGACAGGTGGTTGCCTTTGCATTGATTGGCGCAACAATTCTTTCCTTAACGTATGTTCCGCTGGCTTCCGCCATGTTCCTGAGTAAAAACACGGAGCATAAGCGCAATTTTTCCGATAAGTTGATGGATTGGTTTCACAAGGCATTTAACCCGGTTATTAATTTTGCGCTTGGCCATAAGCTGATTGTTTCTGTGTCGGCAGTGCTGTTGTTTATCTATAGCCTGTTCGTGTTCAACAACCTAGGCGGTGAATTTATTCCACAACTCGAAGAAGGCGATTTGGCGGCAGGGGTTATTACCTTGCAAGGCAGTTCGTTGAGCAATACAGTGGAAACTGTGGTAAAAGCGAATAAAATCCTGCTCGAAAATTTTCCAGAAGTTAAAAATACCGTGTGCAAAATTGGTGCCGGCGAAATCCCAACAGATCCAACTCCAATGGAAACAGGGGATTATATTATAACTTTAAAAGATAAAAGCGAGTGGACTTCGGCCAAAACCCGTGAAGAACTGGTTGCAAAAATGGAAGAAAAACTCGTTGTCCTGGCAGGGGTAAAATTCGAGTTCCAACAACCTATTCAAATGCGCTTCAACGAATTGCTTTCAGGATCGAGGCAGGATGTGGCTTTGAAAATATTTGGCGACGACCTGAATACATTGGCCGACATTGCCACCAATGCCGAAAAAATCATACAAAGCGTTGATGGCGTTGCCGATTTGAACGTTGAGAAAGTAACCGGATTGGCGCAAGTTCAGGTTGAATTTAACCGCGACCGGCTGGCTCAATATGGTATTTCGGTTGACGATGCCAATCAGGTACTGCGCGCTGCCTTTGCGGGAAGCGAAGCCGGGGTTGTATATGATGACGAGAAACGTTTTGGGCTTGTGGTGCGCCTCGATAAGGATTACAGGAAAAGCATGGACGACGTAAAAAACCTCTCGGTTGCTTTGCCCAATGGTTCACAAATAAATTTTGAGCAAATTGCCGATATTTCGATCAAATCTGGCCCGGCACAAGTTTCCAGAGAAAACACCAAACGCCGCATAACAGTTGGTTTTAACGTTCGCAACAGGGATATTGAAGGCACTATTGACGAAGTTATGACGAAAATTGACAAACAATTAAAAGTGCCTACCGGCTATCATATTTCTTATGGCGGGCAGTTTCAGAATCTGAGGGCTGCGAAAAACAGGCTTGCCATTGCAGTACCAGTTTCTCTGTTGCTGATTTTCGTTTTGCTGTACTTCACGTTCCATTCGGTGAAACAGTCCTTGCTCATATATTCCGCGGTCCCTTTGGCAGCCATAGGAGGTGTATTTGCCTTGTGGATTCGTGGGATGAATTTCTCCATATCGGCAGGTGTTGGTTTTATTGCCTTGTTTGGTGTGGCTGTCCTCAACGGAATAGTGCTGATTGCCGAATTTAACCGCCTGGAAAAAGATGGAGTATCCGATATTATCCAACGTGTACGAAAAGGTTTGCACACACGTTTGCGGCCAGTTATCATGACTGCGGCAGTTGCCTCCATGGGTTTCCTCCCAATGGCTTTGTCGAATTCTGCCGGTGCCGAGGTGCAAAAACCATTGGCTACCGTTGTAATTGGCGGGCTTATTTCGGCCACATTCCTCACATTGGTAATACTTCCAGTTTTTTACATCCTATTCTCACGGAAGTTGAAATTTCCATTCAAAAAGAAATCGGCAAAAGCACTTACTATGATTTTGCTCCTTTTATTGGGTGCTTCATTTTTTAATAAAACCAATGCGCAACAACCTAAACCAATCAAGCTGAACGATGCTATACAGTTGGCTTTGGACAGCAACCTTTCTATCCGTTCTTCGGCTTATATGCTTGATGCTCAAAAAGCGATAAAAGGTTCGTCCTGGGATATTCCAAAAACTACTGTGGAAGCGCAGTATGGAAAGTTCAATTCCTTCAGTAAGGACAATAGTTTTACCCTGTCGCAATCCATGGCATTCCCAACAGTTTACAACAACCAGGGAAAACTTGCGGCTGCCGGAATTAAAAGCAGTGAATTGGAACTCAAAGTATCGCAACTTGAAATTGCTACTCAGGTCAAGCAGGTTTATTGGCAACTTGCTTACTTACAGGAAAAACAAAAGTTGCTGGTTTATCAGGACAGCCTATTTTCAGGATTTCTTCGAGCTGCCGAATTACGGGCAAAGTTGGGCGAAACGAACCTCCTCGAAATGATAACGGCCCGTTCGCAAAGCCTTGAAATTAAAAACCAGCTCCAACAGCTTGTAGCAGATGTTCGGATTGTTTCACGAAAGTTTCAGAATATCCTGAATTCTACCATTCATTTCGTGCCTGAAGAATCTCTTTTTAATCCACGGTTGATGGTTTTGTTGTCCGATTCGTTGGCGATTGCCGAAAATCCTTCGCTTGGTTTTGTGCAGCAACAGGTTGAGGTTTTAGGTGTTGAAAAAAAACTCGAACAAAGCCGGGCATTACCTGATATTACTGTAGGTTATTTTAGTCAAACCATGGTGGGAACACAGGAAGTGAATTCTGTTCCGCAAACATTTGGATATGGCGACCGCTTTGGTGGAATTCAGGCTGGAATTTCGCTTCCAATATGGTATAAACCTTATGCTGCAAAAGCTAAAGCGGCTGGCATCAGGCAGGATATTGCCCGCACCAATGCCGAAAGCTATACAAAAACATTGGCTTCCGAGTATGTTTCGCTGTTCGACGAATACAATAAATACAGCAAAAGCATCGAATTCTATGAAAAGCAAGCCATTCCAGAAGCGGATTACATCATCGAACAGTCGGGTCGAAGCTATAAAGCTGGTGCGATGGATTACCTCGATTATGTTCTGAGCCTAAAAAGGGCACTCGACATAAGGGCAAATTATTTAGATGCACTCAGCAGCTACAAGCAAACTATAATTAACATAGAATTCGTAACAGGAAAAATAAAATAAACCATGCTACACCAAAAAATAAAATCAATCTTTATCCTTTCAATCCTTGCAATTGCTTTATTTTCATGCAATAAAGGCAAAAATCCGGCAGAAGAAAAAGAAGCCGAAGTTCTGCCTGAAGACATTGTGGAACTGCGCGGCGATCAACTAAAACTTGCAAAAATCGAAACCGGAGCAATAGGACTTCGTTCGTTGAACGGAATCTTAAAAGTAAGCGGAATGGTAACTGTTGCTCCTCAAAACCTTGCAACCGTTTGTATGCCAATGGGTGGTTTTGTTAAAAGCATTGCAATAATGCCCGGAAACCTGGTAAACAAAGGACAAACCCTAGCCATGCTCGAAAACCAGGAATTTGTTGATATTCAGCAAAATTACCTCGAAGTTAGGAATAAACTCGAATTTGCAGAAGCCGATTTTAAACGGCATACCGATCTTTATAAGGACGATGTATATTCGCAAAAAAATCTCCAACAGGTTACTGCCGACTATAAAAACCTGAAAGCCCAAACCAGGGCATTGGAACAAAAACTGGCGCTTATCGGAATCAATCCTGCTACTCTGACCGAAGACAACATTACCCGGTCAGTTGCAATCACCTCGCCCATTACAGGTTTTGTGAAAGCGGTAAACACCAATATCGGGAAATTTGTTGCACCAACAGACGTATTGTTCGAGATTGTAAACAGCGATCAGCTACTACTGGAACTCACGCTTTTTGAGAAAGATGCCGATAAAGTTTCCAATGGACAGAAAATCCGGTTTTTCATCAACAACGAAACCGAACAACATGAGGCCGTGATTTATCAGACTGGAAGAACCATAAACGCTGACCGGACTTACAAGGTATATGCAAAGATTAACGAAATCTGTAAAAACGTAATCCCCGGCATGTATGTTAATGCTCTTATCGAATCCACTGGAATTCAGGTTACTGCATTGCCTTCCGAAGCTATAGTAAATTTTGAAGACAAGGATTATATTTTCGTTTTTGCTCTAAATAAGGAAGAAGGTGGCAAACCATTTACTGAATACCGAATGGTTGAAGTACAAAAAGGGGTTACAGATGGAGGTTTTACCGAAATAACATTGCCCGAAGGCTTCGATATAAATAAGGAAAGGGTGGTTATAAAAGGAGCTTACAACTTGCTTTCGGCCAAGAAAAATGCCGGTGGAATGAGCTGCTGATATCGAACTTACTTTTCCCGTCCTGCCGAAAAAAGGAAATCAATTGGATTGTCGAGTTCGTATAAAAACCGGTATGCATCTGTTTCCTTTACACAAAATGGTTCAATCAGAAGTATCATTTCTTTGTAGGCTTCTATTGTTAGGTCGCAGAAAAATTCCTTGTTATCTTCGGTAATAATACCTTCATCCGTTTCTGAAATCCGAAGGATAAGCGCACAATTTACTGGTATGATAAAACTATACGATGATAAATGAATCAATTGCTTCGGGTTGGAAACCAAATTCTTAAGAATCTTAAGGAACTTGCTTGCCTCCGCTTTATCAAAATCGTTTAACCGGATGGCATGTTCGCCGTAAGCGTTAATGTTTTCAAGGAATTTTAGTTTCATGGAGATGTGGGATGTGGGAAGTGGGAAGTGCGATGTTGTATGTGCGATGTCGGATGTTTAAAAACCCTCGAAGTGGTTTTTACAACCCTTCGAACGTTTTGAATTGAGCGGTTTTTGATAATTTCTAGCGGTTTCTGTTGTAAAAAAAAAGGAGGTGAGAATGCCAGTTACTGATTTATTCTTTAACCGGCTTTCTCACCTCTTTTGCTTATTTGTTTTGCTTTGTTTGTTAAGGGTGTTACATTCCCAACTGGTTCATCATAAATTCGTAAATAAATGTCCAGTTATCTATGCGTTGCGAGGTTGCTTGTCCACTGCCATGTCCGCTGTTGTAGTCCATGTGAAGGATTACAGGGTTAATTTGTCCCGGGTTGTTTTGCAGGGCTGCAACAAATTTCTTGGCATGGATTGGATCCACCCGACTGTCATTCTCTCCTGCAGTAACCAGCATGGTTGGCACATTTACGCCTTTACGGATGTTCTGATAAGGCGAATACTGCAATAACCACCTGAAATCGGCTTCGTTTTCGGCAGTGCCATATTCAGGAATCCAGTAGCGTGCGATCAGAAATTTTTCGTACCGTAACATATCCAGCAAAGGTACCATACAAATTACAGCTTTATATAAATCGGGACGTTGCGTGGCAATTGCTCCCATTAGCAAACCTCCATTGCTGCCACCCATGGCTACAATTTTCGATGGATTTGTATATTTTTCTTTGATCAGCCATTCGGCGCAAGCATTAAAATCGTCGAAACAATTCTGCTTGTTGGCCAACATGCCATCCTGATGCCATTTTTCGCCATACTCATCGCCGCCGCGTATACCAGCCTCTACCACAATTCCACCACGGTTTAAAAACGAAGTATAGAATCCATAATATCCCGGTTGTATCCCTGAATTGAACCCTCCGTAGGCTTCCAGTAAAACGGGGTTGTTGCCATCGAGTTTAATATCTTTGCGGTGAACCACAAACACAGGTACACGGGTGTTGTCCTTTGAATTATAAAATTTGATTTCGCCAACAATGTTGCTCATATCCAACACTTCAGGACGCTGGTAATACAACCTCCATTTAAAGTTGGCGGGTGAAGCAACAAAAACCTTGGTTTCGGATGTAAATGTGTTCAGATACACATAAACCGAATCCTCTTCTCGGTCGTAGCTCATTCCCGATACGTTGCCAACTTCCGGAAGGCTGATTTCCTTAAGGCGTTTACCGTTCAGATCGTAAAGCGTTAGGCGGCTCATTATATCAATCTTATCCTGAATTATAATGCTCTTTTTTGTAACGGCATAGCTTTGCATTACGGTTTTGCTTTCGGGGATAAGCACTTTCCAGTTTTTCGATTCGGGGTTGTTTTTGTCGCCAACCAGCAACTTGTAATTGGGTGCGTTGTCGTTGGTGAAAATGTACAATTTGTCTCCTATGGCCTCGGGATAGGCATTTGATTTTTTGCTTTCATAAATCAATTGCCCTTTCTCGAAGGTGCCTGTTTTGCGAATATAGCACGAATTGGCGTAGAAGTCGCTTTCGCCTGAAAAACTTACATCGCTGTAGCGGTTGTCGTAGGTATAATAGCTGTTTTTGGCATCGGCTGTGGTACCGACTATCTGTTCTTTATCCTGTGGTTCGCCCACTTTCCACCAATAGGTTTTCAGGGGCAATTGTTTGTCGATATCATCTTTGGTACGCAGGGTGAAATAGGCGTGTTGCTGGTCCTTGGTCCATTGGAACCCAAATGTGTTTTCGAGCGGTGCATACAATATTTTGCCGGTGCGGGTTTCGATGATATAAGTAGTTGTGATTTCGGCACCGCTTTTTTGAACGCTTACTGCTGCCCTTTCGCCATCGTAGGTGTAAGCAAAGCCGGAAGTTGAGGTGTTTCCGGTAGTATCGAGTTTAACAGGATCCCAGATCAGGATTTTTTTTCCATCCAGAATGGTGTACACTTTCGATTGTTTGTCGCCTTTGCGTTTTATGGTCTGGAAAACCCTTTTGCCTTCTTTGTTGAGTGGACTTTCGTAATCGCGGTCGATGTAGGCGGCAATATCTTCGCGGAGGCCGGAGTGTTTTTTCTGGGTGGCTTCGAGGTAAGCAATGCCATAATCGTGTTGGGCACGGGTCCAGTTAATAACTGCCGGATCGGCTTTGTTTTCGAGCCAGCGGTATTCGTCGGTAATCAGAACTCCGTGCATGGTGTCGGTAACTGCCTTTACTGGCGTTTGGGGGGGGAAGAATGTTCCTTGTGCCATGGTGGAAAGCTGCATCAGGGTAAGACCTGCAATTAAAAGGAGAGGTTTCATAAAAGGGCGTTTTGTAAATGCTTAAAGGTTAATTGGTGTTTTTATCCTGATAGGGATTTTTGTAAAAACCCTCAAATGTATAGTAATATTTCGGCATAGATTTTATTTTTCGATGAAATGTAGCTTCTTCAAGATAGGTGGTGGGAAAAAATCGGTGAAAGGGGAGAGGTGCGAGATGGGAACGGCATTTCAGCCATACGGAGATGCCCCATATTGTTCGTATGTAATTGTCCCAAAATTGGAGAAGTTCAGGGAAGTATTTAAAGATAAATTGAAATAGGGTATTGGTTGAGAAATATATTTTTTATCCCAATTTTAAATATGGTGAAAGAAAACAAAATCTTGGGTGGAGACAACTTTCACTGTTTTATACCAGAATGAAATACGAGACAAGAACCATATAATTACAACCAAATTTCTCGACAAATACAAAGCCATTAACCATTTGCAGATATACATTGGGCAAAAAACAACCCCTTCAAGGGTTTTGGAGTCTTGAAGGGGCATGAAAGAGTAGAAACCAACTGCTAAATACTTAGTAAATTAAACCGTTGGTGATTTTTCCATATCAAATTTATTTGTTTTTGAGTACGCCTTGCATTGGTGCATAAATGCCTGCAATCGCGAATCGATATTGGTTGCTTCTTGCCCGTCGTAGGCAATGTTTTCCCACGGGATATTGTTGTGATCCTTGCGGAAATCGTTGCTCACCGAGGCCACCAATGTTCCTGGCATACAGGTAAATGGCATGATATAAACGATGCCTGAAATATTGGCCTGCACCAGTCCGCCGGCACTGCCAAGAGCTGCCACAGGATCGCCATCATAATCTTTATGAACGTAAGGCGCGCTGCGTTTGATCATTTCTTCCAGCTCAATTTCCGTTTCCATTTCAACGAAATTCTTGACTGAATTTTTCAGTTTATTGCCTGTATAGTGCTGCCCCCATTGCTGGAGTTTCGATTTGAACATCCCTTTCAAATCGCCTTTCCACAAACTGTCGCGGAAATAGCGGTACGAAGAATATACAAGCCATTCGCCAAACGGGGCCATGATAGTTTCGGCTCCCAAAGCTTCAAGTTTTTCGACCAGAAAGGAACTGCAATATGGATTATCGCGCATAAATGTTTCGCCCACAATGGCAATCACCGGCTTGCGTTTTCCATCAACTATTTCGAGTTTGCTGAATGCTTTTCCAGCACTTTCGAGTGTTTTCGGCAAGGTTTTTGAACCTTGTTCAATAGATTCTATCACTTTATTTAACCAGAACTGATAGAGTTCGTTGGCCGAACCTGCTTGTTTTTCGTAAGGCCGTTTTTCCTGTACCATTTTCTTGATAAGGTCGGTGGCTACAATTCCTTTCCACGCATTCAGCCTGAATTTGCCTGATTTACCGGGAGCAATTTCAGCATACGAATTATCATTGGTTGGAGTTAGGATTTCCGCTTCAAAATACCCAAGCCGGTCAAAAATGATGCGGTTCAGTTTACTATATTCACCAAAACGGCAAGGCCCATTATGATCAGGCATAAAGAAGGTCATCTTCGAAGGATCAGCACCCGGTTCCTGCAGTTTCATCACAAAACTTCCCAATGTTGCCACAAACGGAAAACATTCCTGTCCGTTGGTAAGTTTGCGGGCTATCTCAATGGCACGGGCATCAGGCATTGGAAGCACTTCAGCTTTTATGCCACATAAGCGGGAAGATGCAGCTAAGGCATGAACCGTGTCGCGGGCATAGGGAAAATATAGTGTACGCCCTTCCAGTTTATTAGCAGTATTATGGATATATTTTGGCTCAATTGGCTTTGATCCGCTTACTTTCAGATAACCATCAAGGCTGTCGAAAAAAGCTTCGAGCCGGGTTACCAATCCTGCATCGGCACTATGTTCGTCAACTTCAATATGCAGGTATGGTTTGCCGCTCATTTCATCCCGAACATAATGCAAAAGGAACGAATCTGGACCACAGCGGAAATTTCCCATAAACACTCCAAACAGCCTGTCGTCCTTGCGGATTAAACGGGTTGCTGCGAGAATTTTCTGACCGTTTGGCCAGTACATCATTTTATAATCATCAAAAATATTTTCATGATTTAATGGCAGAAAATCCAGAGGGATAGGTATAGTGTTGAGGTTGATAAGTTTCTCGACCAAACGCAAGTTTAATGCCGGATCGCCGGTATTATAAGGACGGCCAAGAATAACCATCGCTTTTTTATCCTTGGGGAGATTTTCGAGAATGATACGTCCACGTGATTGCAACGCATTTTCAAAAGCTGTTTGCTGAAGATCGGCAAACTCTATTGCTTTAACAGTTTTGGTTTTTGCAATGCCGAATTTCTCTTTCATAAATGATGCAATCTCCTGATTGAGAACCCTTCCAAAATACCTGAAATGCAAGGTAGGAGTAAGGAATTTATCTTTGGTCTTTGGATCCGTGAATGCAGAACGCAACATAAACGGATAGGATTGAATCCAAGGGCAGTTAGGATTGTTGGTAGGATTGGTTTTAGTACCTTTTGAGTTAACAATAAACGGCAGAAAAATAAAATCTACTTTCTTCTGGAGCAAGTTATCAACGTGACCATGAATCAGTTCCACGGGGAAACAGGTTTCGGCCACCATGATTTCGAGCGATTTTTTGGTGAGCTGGTAATCCGTTGGATCGGAAAGCACAACCCGGAAATTGAGTTCCTCGAAGTAATTCCTCCAAAAAGGGAACTGCTGCCAGAAAACCATCAAGGCGCGCGGAATGCCAACAGTAACGCGGGAATCAGGTGCTTCTTCCTCATAATCGCCCATCAGGTATTTGAGCCTTTCTTCAAAATAGTTTGGAATATCCTTTCCTTTCCCTTTGCGATCGTCAACTTCATATAACTCGCAACGCCCACCATAGAACATCGGTTTTTTCTCGCCTCCGATCTTTACCTTTTGTATTTCGCAATTGTTGGAACACGATTTGCAAACGAAACTGTCGACACTAAAAGGCAAATCGCTGACATGAAAGCCTTTAAAACGTGAAGGCACTCCTTCTATCCTGGCTTTCTGTGCTAAAATAGCCGTACCAATGGCACCGGTAACATCAAAGTGTGGAGGGATAATAATCTGCTTTCCGGTAATTTTCTCAAAAGCTGCAACTACCGATTTATTATTGGTTACACCTCCTTGAAAGAATATTTTATTCCCAATAGGTTTGTCGCCAACTACCTTTTGTATATAATTCTGAACGATTGAATACGCCAATCCGCCAACCAGATTATCCTTATCTGCGCCACGTTGCTGATGCGAATTGAGATCTGATTCCATAAACACCGTACAACGGTCGCCAAGCCGAACAGGTCGTTGAGCCGAAAGCGCAAGGTCTTCAAATTCATTTATAATATTTATATTCAGCTTCTCCGATTGTTCTTCAAGGAATGAGCCTGTTCCCGCTGCGCACACTTTATTCATTTCGAAATCAACAATTACACCATCCTGAATAGAGATGTATTTTGAATCCTGTCCACCAATTTCGAAAATTGTATCCACAGTCGGATCATAATCAATGGCAGCGGTGGCCTGAGCGGTTATTTCGTTACGGATAACATCGGCACCAATAAAATCAGCAATCAGGTATCTACCCGAACCTGTAGTACCGGCCGAAACGACTTCAACATCAACCCCGATTTCCTCAAAAATCTCCTTTAATCCACGCTGAACTGCGTTCAATGGTTTACTTGCAGTAGGTAAATACCTGCGTGCTACCACGTTATGTTCATCATCAATCAAAACCACGTTGGTGCTAAGCGAACCAATATCAACTCCAAGGGAAACCTTTATTTTTTCGCCTGGTTTTTTCTTTACAACAACATCTTTATTGTATGTGGCAATAGATTTTACAAGCTGGGCATGCGAAATATTTTCATATTCAGTATTCAACAGGTAAGTTTCCAATTCATCAATCCCTTTAAACTGGGTTATTGCATCTCTGCCGTTCGACAATATATGGTACAAAGCCCCCAAAGCACCCATCGAAGCATGGTATTCAGGAATTATCAGTTCATCATCATTCAATTCGAATACTTCCTTGAAAGCCCTTACCATTCCAGCATTTGCAGCTACGCCGCCCTGAAAAAGAAAGGGGGATTTGTATTTTTTTCCCCTGCCGAGGTTACTTTTAAAATTACGTGCAACTGCAAAACACAAACCTGCAACAATATCATGCACCGGTGTTGCCAACTGTTGTAGGTGAATCATATCGCTTTTGGCAAAAACGCTGCATCGACCTGCAATACGTGGTGGGTTTTCGGACAATAGTGCCAGTTTGCCAAACTCTATTTCTATAGGCACACCGATACGTTTGGCCTGCTGATCAAGGAACGAACCGGTACCTGCAGCACAAAGGCTGTTCATTGCAAAATCCGCCAAGCGTGTAGATTCGTTCTCCTTGCCATTTTCCATCAGGATGAGCTTAGAGTCTTCGCCACCCATCTCGATAATCGTTTTAGCCTGCGGATAAAGCTTCGCCGCTGATGTTGATTGAGCAATGATCTCGTTGATAAATGCACCACCTATCAATTCGGCAGCTTTTTTACCACCACTACCGGTGAGGGCGATACACCCAATTTTTTCAGCTCCGTATTTTTCAACTATATCAGTAACAATGCTTTTCAGCACATGAAATGGACGGCCTTCGCAATATGTATAGCGGTTTTCGATGATTTGTTGCTCCTCGTTCATTACAACTGTGTTCACGGAAATGGATCCCAAATCAAAGCCCAGATGTAATTGTGAGGAAGGTTTTGTTTTATCTTGATTCATGTTCTTTCTATTTGAAAATTGCTATCAATTTAGTCATATAACAGGCGAAGATAATCACAATTTGCCATATGATCGAGGCAAAGGTAAAATAAATTATTCTAAAGGCTGATAAAATGAGGTCGCATTTAGCAGTAAAAACTATCCACTTTCAATCAAAAAATATATTTAATTAACTCATAAACATATATATATGATATAAATAAAATTCAAAATATTTTCATATTTTAGTACGAGAATACTCGATAAAATACTAACTTGCGTAATGAACGAAAAATAGAAATATTCCTTTTTAAGAGCATCAAATTTGTGAAGAAGTGAGTATTAGTGCACGTCTTACGAAAAACCATCAATTTTGGGGAGAGGAAATGATTATCTTGTTGATTTTATCAGTGTATCATATCCAATAGTTCTGATATTTAACGTATTACAATATTTTATCAAATGTTTTTCTGTAATTGTGGCCAGTTCTTTTTCCCTGTTTATAAAATAATCTATATCTAATCCACTGGGATAATTTTCCTGCCGGGTATCTGTTCCAAGGTGCAAAACCAATTCGGAAGTACCTTCCGGAAGCTGTTCAAGTATGTGGTTCAAGTTGGCTATCGTTGGATTGCCCCAAAAGTATTCGATCAGTAAATCAGGGTGTGGAATCCCAAGTCCATCAAGCATTTGAACTTTTTTTTCAATCTCCTGAATTCGGGCATACTTCAGGAGGCGGAAAGCTTTTATTGGGTTTTGAATTGACAGTTTCATTGCTTTCTTTCTTCCATTTTGCTTCATGCATGAATTTGGAAACAGATCAGGATATTTTATGCTTGCAATTTCCGGCGTTCTGATAGGGACATTAAACTCTAAAGCAAGTTCGGTTACAATATCAAAAAAAGGGCTGTAAAAGGATAAAATGCCATTTTGATCTGATAGGTGATCTACTTGAATATCAATATTTACCAAGGCCATTATTTGTGCGCGAAGCTCTTTTTTCAAATCAACAATAACAATGCTGCTGAGTTTGGGCAACAATTCGTCAACTGTAAAAAAGATGCCTTTATCATTAACAAGGGAAGGGATTTCCTGAGCTGAAAGTACTGGTTTTCCTGTTGTTATATTCAGGTGGCTGCCAATTCCAATGTCGGGATGGTTTTTAGAAATATTTTTTAGAAGAGGTAAAGACTCTGGGAAATTTGTCAACGCAGAAATTGTGGTAATTACCTGCTTATCGGCCGCTATCTCAATTCCTTCGTTAATATTTTCTGATGCCCCGAAATCATCGGCTGTTACAATCAAGAATCTTTTGCATGCAAACCCCGATCCGTTTTCGAAAGCTGTGCTGTCGGACATAAAGAAAACTGTTAAAAAAGTGCTGATTAAAATTATTGGCCTTTGTTTCATAACACAAGTTAATGAGGAAATTCTTGCTTGTGAAATCGAGTTAGCAGGGAAGTGCCGGTAGATAAATTTTTTCGTAAATGGTATTGGTTTATAGTATGGCACAAAATTAATCAAAAAAGCACGCTTTGTCAAGCAGTAATTTGCATAAAGGCAACTCATATTACAACTTCCCGATTTAAACAATAATAGAATGCGAACAAACTGATAACTTACAATTGACCTCCAACGGCCATAAAACTGGTTTTTAAATAAATAGCATGGATAAATTATATCCGCTTTTCTACCCAATCTGCTTTTGCATTTTATTACTACTTTTGCCCAAAGCCGAATTTGGCAAACAGCTTACCATGAAACGATTCCTGTATTACCTTCTTCCTGTACCTATACGCCTGTTTGCTAGGCGTTTGTATTTTCTTCCTATCGATACTCTCGATTGCATTCTTGGAAAAAGGCCTGCTGGTGTCCCTCCACGGGGAAAAATTTTTATCGGTCATGGCGATTATGTGAAACAAGGCGAAAAATTTCTATCCTATTTTCAGGAATTGGCTGGTTTGCAATCCGACCATTCGGTGTTGGATGTAGGCTGCGGGATTGGAAGGATGGCGGTTCCGCTAACAAAATATTTAAGTAAAAATGGTTCGTATGATGGGTTTGATATTGTTAAATCCGGAATAGATTGGTGCGAAAAACACATCACCTCACACCATCCGAATTTCAGGTTTCAATATACAGGGCTTTTCAACCAACTTTACAACACCTCTGATAAGGTTGATGCCAGCAATTTTTGTTTTCCTTACGAAGATGGTAAATTTGATTTTGTTTTCCTCACTTCCGTTTTTACGCACATGATGCCTACCGAGGTCGAACATTATTTCATGGAAATTGGCCGTGTTATGAAACCAGGTGCAAAATGCCTGATGTCGTTTTTTATTATCAACTGCGAATCGGAGGATCTGATGATCAAACAGCCAACACACATGAATTTTCCTCTTAATAAAGGGTTTTACAGGCTTCATTCATCTCAGGTCGATACTGCAAATGTTGCTTACGATGAGGAATGGGTTTTCGAAAAATTGGAAAATGCCGGTTTAGAAATAGATACCATTAAATACGGGCAATGGTGCGGACGCGAGAATTATTTCGACTATCAGGATCTTCTCGTTTTTAATAAATCTTGATACCCCAAGTCAAACTACAATAAAGTTTTAAATGTTTGCCACTCAATACTTCACAAATCCTTGAAACTCTCGGTTATTATTGTCAGTTACAATGTTAAGCACTTTCTGGAGCAGTGCCTTCATTCGGTGCGTGCCGCCATTCCTGGAATTGAAGCCGAAATATTTGTGGTTGACAATTCATCAGTTGATGGTTCGGTGAAGATGGTAAAGGAGAAATTTCCCGAAGTAGTCTGTATTTCCAATACCGATAACCCTGGATTTGCCAAAGCCAACAATCAGGCAATCAGGCAATCGAAAGGTGAATATGTGTTGGTGCTTAACCCTGATACCATTGTTGAAACAGACACATTCGTAAAAATCATCACTTTTATGGACAGCCATGCAGATGCTGGTGGCTTAGGTGTAAAAATGGTTGATGGCACAGGTCGTTTCCTTCCCGAATCGAAACGGGGACTCCCAACACCAGGAGTTGCTTTTTGCAAAGTTTTTGGTTTGTCGCGACTTTTCCCAAAATCGAAAACCTTTAATACATACCATCTTGGTTATCTCGATAAGGACAAAATCCATCAGGTTGAGATTCTGGCAGGAGCATTTATGATGATGCGCATGTCGGTTCTGGATAAAGTTGGGCTGCTCGATGAATCCTTTTTTATGTATGGCGAAGATATCGATCTATCCTACAGAATAATTAAAGCCGGTTATCACAATTATTACTTTCCCGACACCCGAATTATACATTACAAAGGCGAAAGCACGAAAAAAGGAAGCCTGAACTACGTTTTTGTTTTTTATAACGCCATGATTATTTTTGCCCGGAAGCATTATTCGGCAAAAAATGCGCGACTGTTCTCACTGCTGATAAATATTGCCATTTATTTCAGGGCATTCCTTTCATTATCCAGCAGGATCTTGAAAAATGCACTTCTGCCTTTGGTTGATGCATCCTTGTTATATACCGGATTGGCAATTATCGCCCGGATTCTTGAGCAACAGGTAATTTATCCTTGGGGAGGTCATTATCCAATTGAATTATACCTTTTTGCAATTCCTTCCTTTATAACGATTTGGATGGTAAGCATTTATTATTCTGGTGGTTACGATAAGCCGTTGAGCATTTGGAAATCGCTTCGTGGACTTGCAGCAGGTACAATTATTATACTTGTAGTGTATGCACTTTTACCTGAAAATTTCAGGTTTTCCCGTTCGTTAATTATTGTGGGTACGGCTTTGGGAATTGTCGCACTCACACTCTCGCGGATTTTGCTGCATTTTTTGCGTATCAACGGCTACCGCTTAAATGCGAGCAAGAGTAAAAGATTTGCTGTGGTTGGCGAAGAACCTGAAGTGCAACGTGTGGCCGATTTATTGCAAAAAGCACTTTCCAATCCTGGGTTTATCGGAATGATTAATTCAGGTATGGCTCAGGGAGATAAAAGCGATTTTCTTGGAAATATCTCTCAGATTAAAGATATTATCAGTGTTTACATGATCGATGAGTTGATTTTTTGCGCCAAGGATTTGCCTGCCGAAAATATCATTGATCAAATGTCGGCCCTTCAGCATACTGAAGTCGAGTACAAAATTGCCCCACCCGAAAGCATGTCAATAATTGGTAGCAATTCCATCGACACTGCTGGCGATTTGTATGTGATTGATATCAATTCAATTGGCAAATTTCAGAACAAACGCAGTAAGCGGGTTTTTGATGTTGGCGTGAGTTTGCTCTTGCTATCATCATATCCTATTACCGTTTTCATAACCGGTCATCCTGCCAATTATTTCAGGAATATTTTTAAAGTATTGCTGGGGATGAAATCAATTACGGGTTATCATCCAATTGATCAACACGACCATAAACTGCCCGACATCAGAAGTGGCATTATATTTCCAACTGATGCATTGGATATCCCTAATCCTGACAATCAGACCATTGGACGATTAAATATGTTGTACTCCCGTGATTACAGGATCAATACTGAATTCAGGTTGCTGTATAAAGGGTTCAGGTTTTTGGGGAGAAAATGAATTTTGCATTGAACCAAAGAACGTATTGGTTTGTTGAGGTAAACGATAGATAAATTGAACAAAAGTGTAATAACTTTGCTTTTTAAATTTGGTTGAAGTTATTCACTGATTTCTGTACAAAAATGAATTGCTTTACAAAATCGAAGACAAAATATAAGAATCACTAATTTAGCTTAATTCCCTACCATGGCAAATTTTGAATTGGTAATGCCAAAACTTGGCGAAAGTATTATTGAAGCGACTATTGTTCGTTGGCATAAAAAAGAAGGCGAACAAGTTGTTGAAGATGAATCCATTGCCGACTTGGCTACTGATAAAGTTGATTCCGAAATCCCATCGCCGGTTGAGGGTATTGTTACAAAGTTGTTTTACAAAGAAGGCGATGTTGTTCCTGTTGGAAAAATAATCGCGATAATTCGCCTTGGTGGAAGCGAAGAACCAGTTCCTGAAGTTCCAAAACCCACAACCGAATCAGTGCCGGTAATTGCTGAAATCACAGTAAAAGATGAGGTTAATGCCATCGCATCTATGGAAACCGGTTTTGAAAGCGGGCGTTTTTATTCACCGCTTGTGCGAAGCATTGCCAAACAGGAAAATATCCCTTTCAGTGAACTCGAAAATGTTGCCGGAACTGGAAAAGATAATCGTTTGACAAAACAGGATGTGCTCGATTATATCCAAAACCGTGGTTCCAAAACTGTCTCTCAGTCAGATTTAGTTCAAGCTCCAGTAATGGAAAAACCTAAAATCCAGCCTCCTGTCGTTACCTCATCAACTGGTGATGTAATTATCGAAATGGGGCGTATGCGCCGTCTTATTGCCGATCACATGGTAATGTCCAAGCAGGTTTCGCCGCATGTAACTTCATTTATTGAGGTTGATGTTACCAACATTGTACGCTGGCGCGAAAAGATTAAGGACAGTTTTGCAAAGCGCGAAGGGCAAAAAATAACTTACACCCCACTATTTGTTGAAGCTACCGCAAAAGCTCTCCGCGAATTCCCGAATGTTAACGCATCTATCGATGGATATAAAATAATACAGCGAAAAGCCATTAACATTGGTATGGCTGCCGCCTTGCCTGATGGAAACCTTATTGTTCCGGTAATTAAAAATGCAGATCAAAAAAACCTTATTGGGATTGTTAACAACGTAAACGATCTTGCCGACCGAGCACGCAAAAACAAACTCAATCCCGACGATATTGTTGGGGGAACATTTACAATTACAAATTTTGGTTCCTTCAACAGCCTTACAGGGGTTCCGGTTATCAACCAACCACAGGTTGCAATACTTGGAATTGGAACCATAAAAAAACGTCCATGGGTGCTCGAAACTGCTGATGGCGATGTAATAGCGATACGCCATATCTGTATGCTCTCACTTTCTTACGATCACAGGCTCGTGGATGGTGGTCTTGCCGGACAATTTATCAAAAGGATACAGCAAATACTTGAAGGTTTTGATGTAAATATGGCCATTTAGGATTGTGGATTACGAATAGTGAATTACGAATAGTGAATTACGAATAGTGAATTACGAATAGTGAATAACGAAGAGTGAAAAGTGAACAACTAAAAGTGAACAACTAAAAGTGAATAACCGATAACCATTAACCTAATAATAACCAATAACCAATAACCAATAACCCAATAACCAACAAAATGAATTAATAACAGAAAACCCGGCTTTTTAAATAGTCGGGTTTTTCCGTTTTACAGCAAAAAAATAGATAATTTAGCCAATCGCTTTTCCACTAACTTTAAACGTATAAACCATGCAACTTAACCTTACCAAACCGCTTATCATTTTCGATCTCGAAGCTACCGGCGTTAATGTTGGCAGCGACAGGATTGTTGAAATAGCCATGCTAAAAGTGTTTCCTGACGGACATGAGGAATTGCGCCGCCACCTCATAAACCCGACAATCCCAATGCCAGCAGTGGTTATCGCTATTCATGGTATTACAGATGAAATGGTGAAAAACGAACCCACTTTTAAAGAAATTGCGGGCAACCTCAACGCTTTTATAGGGAACAGTGATTTGTCGGGCTACAACTCTATAAAATACGATATCCCGCTGCTGGTGGAAGAATTTCTGCGTGCAGGAATTGAATTTGAATTAAAGAACCGACGGATTATTGACGTACAGAACATTTTTCATAAAATGGAGCCTCGCACGTTGAAGGCTGCCTACAAATTTTATTGCCAGACCGAGCTGATAAATGCACATAGTGCTGAAGCTGATACCCGTGCTACCTATGAAGTCCTGAAAGCGCAACTGCAACGTTACGAAGGCATTGAATATACTGATAAGGATGGAAAAACTTCTTTTCCTGTTAAAAACGACATGAAAGCGCTTGACGAGTTTTCATATTATAACCGCAATGCCGACTTGGTTGGCCATATCATTTTCAATGCAAAAGGCCAGGAAATCATTAATTTCGGCAAGCACAAAGGAAAGGTTGTAGAAGAGATTTTTAAATCCGAACCTTCCTATTACGATTGGATGATGAAAGGTGATTTCCCACTTTCTACAAAAAAAACAATTACCGCTATAAAGTTGAGGAATTTTAATAAAGGGTAGGGGAGGAGGGATTGCAGATTTCGGATTGTGAATTGTGGATTAAGGTTAGTCCTAAATAACCATTAACCCAATAACCGTTTACGAATTACGATTAGACCCCAATAACCAATAACCAGAAACGATTATCAGGAAACAAAAAGAACAAATTAGCTATGAAAATAATCTGCATTGGCCGCAACTATGCCGAACATGCCAAAGAACTGAACAATGCCGTTCCTACCGAGCCGGTGTATTTCATGAAACCGGATTCTGCATTATTAACCAGAAACCGTCCTTTCTTTTATCCCGATTTCACAAAAGACCTGCATTATGAATGTGAAATTGTATTGAGGATCAATAAAGTAGGTAAGTGTATCAGCGAAAAATTCGCAATGAGTTATATCGATGCAATTGGGATTGGAATTGATTTTACTGCCCGCGACCTGCAACAAAAAGCCAAGGAAAAAGGATTGCCATGGGAAAAAGCCAAGGCTTTTGATTTCTCCGCACCAATCAGCAGCTTTGTTCCTGTTACCGAATTTGATGATATCCAGCAAATTGCATTTAGCTTGAATAAAAATGGTGAAACCGTTCAAAACGGAAATACAAAAGACATGATTTTCAGTTATCCTTCAATAATCGCTTATGTTTCGCAGTTTATGACTTTAAAAACCGGCGACTTTATCTTCACAGGAACCCCAGCCGGTGTTGGCCCAGTGGCAATTGGCGACAAACTTGAAGCATTTATCGGCGAAAAGAAAATGTTGACGGTAAATATTAAATAACAAGAGCATGCAGATATAACATCAAAAATAGCAGTATGCCGATTTTGTTAAACATCCGGCTGATTCAAGCGAAAAGGGAACTGAGTTCTGCAGGTTTGGGAGTATTGGTTATTTTCGCATTAGTGTCGTTTCTGATTTACGCAGCCTATACTGTTTTCCAAAAAACACCTGATGCATATTACCTCACAGCATTCCTGTTTTTGGTGTGTGTATCAATTCAATCGTACAGGAACGACAAGCAATTTGTTTATGTCCATATCCGCCAACCGTATTTCGAAATGTATTCGGAATATCTGGCTCTCGCATCCATTTTTTCGGCAAGCAGTTTGTTTACAGGCAATTGGTTCTGTTTTCCTGTATTAATCAGTGGCTTGTTTTTTGTCCCTTTTATGAAATTCACTGTAAAGCAAATAACATATTTTCCAAGTATTTCATCGGTGGTTCCGGCTACTGATTTCGAATGGATCAGTGGTTTCCGCAAGTCGTTCGGCATCCTGGTCCCTTTATATTTACTCGCATTATGCTTAAGCTGGTTCAGGATTTTACCTTTGCTGATTCTCTGGTTTATAACTGTTACAATTGCCTCATTTTTCACTGAATGTGAACCATTGCAAATTTTGAAAGAAGGTGATTTTTCTTCTGCTAGACTTCTGAAGCATAAACTTACCCGCATGGCGAAATACATTCTGATTCTGCAAATTCCTGTTTTAGTGATAAATACAATTTTTAACCCAGAATTCTGGTTGCTGAACATTTTGTTTATTCCTTTGCAGGTTTCATTGGTAGGATATGCGGTTTGCCTAAAATATTCGACCTACGAACCAAACAAGAATGCAATTGGGAATAATATTGTGCTTTCCATAGCAAGCTTAGGTTCAATAATCCCTTATTTCCTGCCGATTCCACTATTGATGGCCATTTATACTTATGGAAAAGCAATAAAAAATTTAAAAAGCTATCTGGATGATTAAAATACAGAACCTGACATTCCGTTTTTCGAGCCATAAAGTATTGGACGACATTTCAATTGAATTCGAAAAAAAACAAGTCAATGGAATCGTCGGTTTGAACGGTGCTGGGAAAACAACATTTTTTAATGTACTTTCCACTACTTTAAAAACGCAAACTGGTGATATAATGCTTGATGGGAGTGAAATTTCAAATAAAGATATCGCATATCTGGAAACTGTAAATTTCTTCTATTCGAGGATAACAGGAAACGAGTACCTGAAAATTTTCAAACAAACCAATCTCGATTTCAACCTTGATTCATTACAGGAATTCCTGAAACTTCCGCTCGATGACCTGATTGAAACGTACTCGACTGGGATGAAAAAAAAATTGGCCCTGCTTGGTGTTTTAAAGCAAGACAAGAAAATATTTTTACTCGATGAGCCATTTAATGGGCTTGATCTTGAAACAAATAAAATAATGGAATTGATAATCACCGCACTCAAAGAGAAAGGCAAAACCATTTTTGTTTCGTCACATATCATTGACCCTTTGCTCGCCGTTTGCGACAAGATTCATTACCTGGATAACGGGAAGTTTGCCAGAACATTCGAAAAACATGATTTCCATCATATTGAAGAAGAGCTATTTAAGAAACTAAAGTCCGAAGCTAAAACAATAATATCCACATCTATATAATTCCATAAATAAAGCTGTCCATTTCCAGGATAGGTTTTCTATAACAAAGAAACCTGAAATCCTATTTCAGCCTTGCAATTAAATCCTCCAAATCATCGGTTTGAATAATATCAACATTCTTACGGATAACTTCGTCATGATTTCGCCGCGTAGTGCTGAAAACGGCCACCATCAAGCCATAGTTATGAGCATCCGTTATCTGATCAACTGAAATTTCTTGGGCCTTTACTGTTATTCCTTTTAAACCGAGTTCTTTTGCTATAGTTAGCGCCTCGTCAGCTTCGGTGTAGATAAACAGGTTCAAATCATTGTTTTTCGCATTAAGCGATTCGAGGAAATCAGCGGAAGGCGACTCAATAGTAATGCTTTTCCCGATATTATATTTATCAATCAAGCGTAAGAGTGCCCTTTGAAAAACATCTCTGTTGGCTGCCGATTGGTCAGGATTATTAAATTTGATATCAAACGTAAATTTATAATTATTTGCATCAATGTTTGCGAGTAACCAGTCGATGCTACAAATTTTATAGTTGGTGTAAGGAGTGCCTTTGTATTCGGCATCTTTTATTTCAGCCCAATTTTTTGTGTAAATTTCACCAGAACCAAAAGTAGCATCTTCCAGATATTTATCATGAAAACACACCAACACACTATCTTTTGTAATTTGAACGTCAAATTCTGATCCATCGGCACCCATGCTTATTGCCATCTGAATTGATTCGTAAGTATCCAACGGATATTGTGCTTTTCCAACTCCCATACCGCCATGCCCCAACACATATATTTTGTTGTTAATGGTTACGATATTGTACTTTTCCTCTTTGCTACAGGAAATTGTTAAGCAACTGATTGTTAATAGTATAAATATTACCTTTTTCATAAAACCTAAAATATAAATCCTATCGACGCGCCAGC
This sequence comes from uncultured Bacteroidales bacterium, assembly GCA_903878265.1. Classification (GTDB taxonomy): domain Bacteria; phylum Bacteroidota; class Bacteroidia; order Bacteroidales; family UBA4417; genus UBA4417. The sequence continues at coordinate 23,374 of CAIRHD010000243.1, forward strand.
CCAGTGCTGAAATCTTTCGTTAAATTCAATGTATGGCATGTATCCAGCCCGGATCAAAAGATGTTTAGCCGGATTTTGGTAACGGTATCCAACGCAGAAGGTTGTGCTGAGATTACTCATACGCCTGGGATTACCTGTATTAATATCCGTTTCATTTGTATTTGAGAAAGACTCACCCAGACCTCCTTCTATTTTATGATTCTTTCCGTAGGATACAGTTACCATAAATGGCATCACGATATCAGGATTTATTTTCCCATTATAGTCCTTCCAGTTATCAAAGCCAAACCCTCCTCTAAAATGTAAATCAAGCAGGGGGATCAGTTTTACGATACGCTCGTAATTCATTGAATGCGAACCTCCAGCCCCACCCATTTCAAAGTATATTGCATTTTTCTTTTGGCTTGCCGTGTCTTGTTGGGCAAAACCTGTATAGGTTCCGAATAGCAAGATCAGTAATCCTGCATATTTCCTTAATCGGTTAATTTGGGGGTTTGTCCGCATAATATTTTCCTGTTTTAATTAACAATAGTTAGCTGAAAATAACATTTGCATATTTTGGCTATGCTTGCTACTGCAAATCGGCTCGCAAAAATAAATATAATCTTGGTTCGGTTTAACCTTTTCAACTTTTTAACCCAAAACCTGAATTTTTTAGTCATCATGATTGCATTTGCATTAGACCTGCCCAACAACAGTGTTGATATTGAAATTGCAAAAACAAAACTTGTAAAATACTGCTCGTATGATATTCGTTCTCGGACTAATTTTATCCAACAATTAATGAACGAAACAGAATAAAGTTGACGTATATGCCCGATTGGGACAACATATAGGCTCTTAAAAAGCCAGTATCGTTAACATGTTAACGATAATCTATGCTGCTTTTTTGATTCCATAAATTTGGAGTATTTCATTGATTTCTTTTCTGATATTTAAAAAGAGCTTGTCTATATGCATCACTTCTTCAGGA
>CAIRHD010000244.1 GCA_903878265.1 uncultured Bacteroidales bacterium
GACCCCGCGCATAAGGGACTTGCACCCTCTGGAAAAATTATTTTCCACCCACGGTGATATCTGTTAAAATACTTGTACATTTGCATTTAAAAACAGAGCTTTCGGTGGGTGTGCTCTGCTCATGCAGGGCACACACAAAGGGTCACACAAAATGCGGGTTTCATCGTGTGGGTCAGCTTTGCAGCTCGTAGCAAACTTTGTAACGGTTGATAGGTGAGTGGCTTCGAATTCCCGCACTTCGTGTACCCTCGACCGTTATAGGCAAGTTTAAAAAAAACAAAGCGGGCACATGCAGACAAGAGCACCGACAATACAATTCGACACTTCTTGACAGTGCCGACTAACAAAAAAAAAAGTGGAGGCCAGCAACCATTATAAAAACGGGGCGGAACTAAAAAGCCAGATTAGTAGGAAAATTAAAAAATAAAATAAAATGAAAAAATTTAATACTTTATTGATTGTTTCTTTAGCAGTAACCGTTTTTTTGTTGACAAGTTGTAGGCTTACGGACTTTACTGTAATTAGCACAAAAAATGTCACCCTTGATGTTAAAAAAGATGCACCAAGAGTTAAGGCGTGGGGCTGGACAGTAAAAGACGCTATTGATAAAGCAATTGAGAAGCAAGGACAAGGATACGATGCTTTAATTGATGGTGTAGTTTATGAAAGATTATTTGGGTATTGTGTAAAAGGCACACCTATAAAAACATCGGAAACAAGAAAATAAACCAGCACATAACTTGGGCAAGTTTAAAAAACAAAAAGTATCGGACAGACAAGAGCAATGAAAATTAAGTTTAATACCTTTTGACAATGCCAACCAAAATAAAAATAAATATTATGAAAAAAATTATTATTACATTAATTGCAATTGTAATTTGTGACATTACATTTGCACAAACTACAGGTACTTTAAAAGCTGTAACAATAATTGAAGCAAGAACTGTTCATTTACATAGCAAGAATAAAGAGAGTTTTAGCGGACAAAAATCAACAACCACAATTCCAATAGAAATACCCAATAATACTGTTGAATGGTACTATAGTTTTACGACAAGTGGTTCTGCGATTTCAGCAAACAATTTAAAATTAGCAGCACAATTAATAGTACTTCTAGCATCAAAGACAAATATTGCTGGTACTGCAATATCAGCAACAGGTCTTACAGACAAGGCAATTAATTCTATTACAGTTCCGGAAGGTTCTCATGCAGTAGACATCTATTTATTTGATGCTACTAATTGTAATAATTTTAGAACTGGCATTCAAGCTAACGCCATACCCTCTGGTACTGTAGAAACCACAAAGAATGCTAAGGTAAAAATCAAAAATCCTATTAGTGGGACATATTATCTTGGACTAAACAATCCAGCTTCTATGTATGCGGTTGATATAAACATTGAAGTTGTTGCAATAGTTAAAGAATAATAATAATAAAAACCTGCCTATAATCGAGTAGACGGCTCCGCCAGTAATTAGCTGACGGAGTGCGCCTCTCACACCATCCCGACGACAAGTGTCGGGACGGTTCATTAAGATGCGGAGCAAATTTTCGTAGTAAGATAATAAAGCTTCGTACCCTCTTTTTCTCAAGCGTTCTAAGGTGATAGTAGTTAGCAGAATAGGGCTTTGGGCTACTGCCCAGCCTCCCATTCGGGTTCTACTCCATTGATAAGCATGGTCTAGGTC
>CAIRHD010000245.1 GCA_903878265.1 uncultured Bacteroidales bacterium
AAGAAATCTTATTGATCTTCCAGACAAGTTTCAATCCTTGAGTTTGTTCAGCATTTCCCCACCCACTATTTTCTATTCTCTATTTACCCTTCACTAAATTTACCCCCCAATATTATAGAACTCTCCATGTCTGTTAACTGTGCCACAGGATGGTTTGTTTCCGAGGGCTGATTGAAGTGCTTTTGCTACACCAAGTTGCCGGATGCTATATTCCACATCGTTGAACAAACAAGGTTTTATCATGCCATTTGCGGTAAGCCTCAAGCGGTTGCATGTAGCACAATCGCCGCCACTTCCACCATCAACAATATAAAACTCGCCTTTTTCGAGATCCATTTGCCTGATAAACCTCACTTTCAAACCATGTTTCAAACCATATTCGGCCACTTCAAGCGCATCGGGTTCGGTTGGCGATTTCTGGATTACACAATTTATTTTTACCGGCGAAAGACCTGCTTCAACAGATGCTGAAATCCCATGCAACACAGCATCAATTTTTCCACCCCTCGTTATCTGACTATATTTTTCCGGGTTCAACGTATCAAGACTGATATTTATTCTATGAAGTCCTACATCCTTCAGTGGCTGTGCATACTTTTCGAGAAGTTGCCCATTTGTGGTCATGCCCAAATCAACAATGGCTTTCTTTGAGGCAATCATCTTTACCAAATCCACTATCCCTTTCCGCACCAATGGTTCCCCGCCGGTAATCCTGATTTTATCTATCCCTAAAACAATGGCGGCATCCACGACTTCCATGATTTCCTCAAACGACAAAATATCGGAATGCTGCATAAGTGAGATTCCTTCAGCAGGCATGCAATACGTACACCGCAAATTGCAGCGGTCGGTAACCGAAATGCGGAGGTAATTTATACGCCGGTTATATGAGTCGAACATGGAGCAAAGTGCCTTTTAAAAGTTCTTTTTCGCCAATTTCGATAGTTGCAATGCCATTTGCATGAATGTAGGAATGTATATGGGCCGAACCGTGATATTCCACCGGCATGGCGGTTCCTTCCATTGTAAAACGTACCGGAAAGAAAGCTTTACGGGCGTTTTTTTTTCGTGTATAATCAATTCCTATCGGAATTAGGAGTTCGTTTTGAGGCGCTGAATTTCCAGTAATCAACCGGATTAAATGCCTGACTGTCATTTCAAATTGAACAAACGAAGATACCGGGTTACCAGGTAAGGCAACAAGATATTTCTTTTCGCGGGTTGCAAATATTAGCGGCTTTCCCGGTTGTACAGCCATGCTGCGAAATCTAATTTCAAAACCAGCCTGTTCAATTACTGCGGGAACAAAATCGAAATCGCCAGCGGAAATGCCACCTGTTAAAATAACAATATCGCATTGGGAAGCAGCTTGTTCTATAAGTTCGAGGGTAGCATTTTCGGTATCGGCGGCAATCCCAAAATACCTGCCAATGCAGCCAGCATGCTGAACCTGAGCCAACAACTGCCATGCATTACTGTTGCGGATTTGCGATTGAGCAGGAGTTTCACCAGGTTCCACCAATTCGTCACCGGTCGAAATCACCCCTATTACAGGCTGTTTGTAAACTTCAGGGTTTGCACATCCAACAGTGGCAAGTATCGCAATCTCCTGTGGCCTGATCAACGTTCCTTTTTCAAGCACTTTTGCGCCCTTTGTAATATCTTCGGCACGTTTGCAATAATTAGGTGAAGTTCCTGTAGCAATAAATCGCATCGTGTCAACGTCTATTATCTCAACATCTTCAACCATAATTACCGTATCGGCGCCATCTGGCAACATCCCGCCAGTCATGAGTTTTGAACATTCGCCCTTGCCAATGAATTTTTCAGGCACTTTCCCCGCAGGAATGGTTTCCAAAACTTTCAAATCATTTTTAAGGTCGGTGAAACGGCAAGCATAACCATCAACTGCCGATTTATCGAAAGGAGGCATATCCATATCCGAAAACACATCAACAGCCAATACCCTTCCCAAGCAAGTTTCCAGGCTTGCTTTTTCTGTTGCAAGGGGAATTGCACAATTTTCAATAATCCGTAATGCTTCTTCAAATTGTATCATTTAATGCAATTGGTGTGAGGCCGCAAAGGTAATTATCATTTCAATTCGATTGGTCGTTGGATTCCAATCGGCGTTTGTTTATTTCTTGGCTTTTTATTTTTGAAAAACAACCCGTTGCTTGTGCAATTTTATGCTATTTTTGTAAAAAAGATACAAGTATGGCAGTCACCAACCAAACAAGCAGCGCAACAAACCAAAGTACAACAAAGATGGGTGTTGTTAAAAAGAAAATCAAAAAATACCTCTATTTGGCATTGACATTATTTATCCTAATAGTTGGGGTGTATGTATATTGGAGTTTCTTTTTTAGTTACAGCGATGGAACAAGGACAGGTTTGTTACAG
>CAIRHD010000246.1 GCA_903878265.1 uncultured Bacteroidales bacterium
CACTGGTTCAGAAAGAGCCTGATATGCACTGGAATTAACCAGAAATTTTCGTTCAATTTCCTTTGCCATGCTAAAAAAATGATATTCCTTTTCTTGATTAGTGAATAGATTCAGGTAGTTAGATGATTCTGAATAATAATTCGGACTTATCGGGTAAATGGTTAAGTCCGTAAAAGTACTTAACTTTCGGGCTAAATATTAAACCAAGCCCTATGAAAACAATTTTTAAAGTTATCAGTAAAACAGAAGTTTATATGTCACTATTATTACAAATCTTCCAAATAGGCACACTTATCATTAGTGTGCAAAGGGATGTGGCAAAGGCAGCCATTATAATCTTAATAAGCCTTGCAATTATAATCACATTTATAATGCTTTTTAAGACTATAGTGAAAGTTAGTAGAAAAATTGATCTCGATCAAGAAGCAAGAGTAAAAACTCTTACAGTTGAAAATAATCAACGGATTGAGGAATTAGCCATTATTAATGATATTAAGTTTTTCGTTAGCAATCCTAAAAATCAACTCAAATTTAAAAATTCTAAGTTTTATGATTCTTGGAGATCAGAAAGTTTAGAGTTTGAATTTTACTTTATTGAGTTATCTAAGCAGTATAATACATTAAATGTCAATAAATTGCAAGTGTTAATAAAATCAGTATTAGATGAATTTAATAGAAATATCTGAAAAATTTAACTCTGATCTTTCCTGCATAGAATTTGCAGAAAAAATTCGTTGGGGGAAAAAGCCAATTTGCCCTTACTGTGGAAGTAAGAACATAGGTGCAAGGAATAAGGATTATAGATGGCATTGCAAAGGCTGTGATAAGACCTTTTCAGTAACTACCAATACTCACTTGCATAATACCCGTTTACCTCTTAAAACGTGGCTTTATGCCTTTGCAGTTGTTACCGATGCTAAAAAGGGAGTATCAGCAAAACAACTTGAAAGGAATTTAGGTATTCACTATGAAACGGCATGGACAATAGGGCATAAGATTAGAGAACTTATGATAATGGAGAATAAGGATATTGAGTTAACCGGACTTCTCGAAATGGATGAAACCTATATAGGTGGAAAACCCCGAAAGTTTAATTCAGGAGATACTAAAGGAATACCATCAAAGGTTGTTATTCCTGAATTAGACGACAGGATTAAAGAACTTAAAGAAGTTGGCATATCATTTAAGCGTGGGCGTGGCAATAGTGCTAAGAGTGATCTTGATCCTAAGCGTGGGCGTGGAACTAATAAAATACCCGTTGCCGGAATAGTTCAAAGGAATGGAGATGTTATAGCTGAAGTTATGCACGGCATTACTTATGCAGATTTGAAAAGATTGGTTAATAAATACGTTGACAAGGATGAATCTGTAATGGTTACTGATGAATATAAAGGGTACAATAAGTTTAACAACATTATAGAACATATCCAGATAGATCATCAAAGGATGTATTCCTATAAAGGAGTTAACACAAATTCAATTGAATCATTTTGGGCTATTGTGAAGCGTGGTATTATAGGACAATATCACCAAGTAAGTATTAAACACCTGCCAAATTATATAGCTGAATTTGTGTTTAAGTACAATAATCGAAACATAGATGATATGTTTGAAACTTTGGTAAAGAATAGTATGCAATCCTTAAAAACCAACTAACCGATAAGTCCGAAACAAAATATTGATGCCACCGGCGAAATAAGACCATGAACCGCGCACAATTTGACAGCCAGTTAATTGCCATTACCCCGGCTCTTTTATCCTGGTGCAAAATACTTTGTAAAAACGATTACAACAATACATGGGATGTAGTCCAGTGTACAAATCTAATAGCCCTCGAAAACTACCGCAAATGCAAACCGCAATATTTCAAAACATGGATATTTGCAATTGCCCGCAACCGCGCCGCCCACTTTCGCCGCGAAATTGGCAAAAGTGCCGATCTAACCGCCGAAATCATTACAATACTCGAAAACACCCCCGAATGTGCCAATACCGAAAACACGGCACCCGATATGCTCCATCGCTGGAACCTTCGCCGCAAACTTCGATACCTGCCAGATATTAAATTCCGTATAATCTATCTCTATATAAAAGGCTATACATATAAACAAATTAGCCACCGATTAAATATTAACCCAGGATATGTAACTACGCAAATCAGATATTTAAAAAAAACAATACTTTCCAAAACCGGCACAAAATAATGCCGGTTTTTTTATGCCTGTTTTATCCTCTCTTGTCCTGTTAGCGCACATATAAGCACATGTAATCCTATTTGCGATTCACGCAAATGCCGCCGCTGCATATTTGCGTGAACTTATTCACAAAATTAAAAAACATGAAAATTGGGACATTAATCCCTTCCGCTCCTAAAGGCAATCTCATGACCTGGCTATCGGTAATTTCCGTTGTGCTGGTTATCGCATTTATTGCCGATACATACTGGGGCAAGGGCGATCTTTTTGGCCTTGCTAAAAAGAAAACAGTAACACCACCAGCAGTATGAAAAAGTATCTCATCTACATAGGCATTGCAATAGCTGTTATTGCTGTAGCCTGGTTTGTCTTTTTCAAAGGCAAAACAAACACCGCCACCGCTCCATTAGCACTCGGTAAACGCAAAAACGGCCAGCCGTACTACCAATCCGATGTAGAAGCTAAAGAAAAAGAAATCCGGGGCTGGAACAAATCAGCGGCACAGCTAAAAACAATTCAGGACAAAGCCACCGCAAACGGAGTTAGCCTGGATCAGCAATGGACTGCCGAAGCAATCTGGTACCTCACCAATTAACCCAACCCAAAAAAATAAACTCTAAAAAAAAATAAATAACATGGCACAGAATGTACGGGGAAATAAATTCCTCTTCACCTTAAAAAATACTACCGGCGGCGATCTTATCGTTGCACTCTTGGCTGCATTTTTCGACACAAAAGATAATGTAACCCCATTCATGCAAAACAGCCCAACCAACATTGTATCCGCTGGATATGCTTGTGACATTGTGGCGGACGATGGAATTATTATTGATGGACAAACACCAGGCGCAGACCTTGTGTTAACATCCATTAACGCCAAAAAGAAATACCGCGCATTCCGTGAGTATATTAAGCAATATGGCGCAACACTCCAAAGTATGTCTATCCAGACAAACAACCTGGCAGCCTTTAATCAAACACTAAACATTATCGACTGCTCACCACTGGAAGCCGATAAACCTATTGATATTCCACTGGTAGCACTCCGCGATGGAGCAAGCAACCTGAATGATATTGTGGCCCTCGATGGCGATGGTATTGTTTTGGGAGCCGATACCCTCATGCTTCTTCCTGTTCTCAATGGCCACGAACTCACTGTCACGTTTTGGTTTTAATGTTCACTTAGGTTAGTAGTTGTTTGTTATGCGAAAGCGGGTAGGAGGTTCACTCGTACCCGCTTTTTTAAATCTTAAAAATCTTTAACATGAACACATTAGAAATCAAACTACAAAGCCCGCAAGCAAAACAGGTATTCCGTAGGTTTCGCATATTACCCGGCGGTATGGCAGGGGTAAGGCTTGGTTACGAAAAATACGGCACACCGTTTATGGTTGCATTGCTAAAAGCTATAAGCCCGCCAACATCGGTACTTAATGGCAATTTTGGTGATGATGAAATAGGGCCGCCACTGCCTGATAACTGGGATAGTATAGGCGAAAGCACTATACCTTCATCAAGCGGCGTAGGCTGGGACTGGTTCCAAAAAGCATTAACCATTATCGGAGAAACCGGCCAAACTATAGGCCAGTTTAAAGATAATATTTCAGGCGTAAAACCGGCAACCGACACGGCAGCACCAACACCCGCCGCAGCTTCCCAAAGCAATACCATTCTGTATATTGTCGGTGGTGTATTATTATTAGGTATTATATTCTTTATATTCAAAAAACAATCAGCATGAAAAATTTAATAATAGCAGCCCTTGTAATTTTTGGAGTATGGTTTGTGTTTTTCCGTAGCAAAGCCGTGGCAGCTCCCGTAGCACCCATAGCACCGGCACCGGTACCACCAGCACCTTTTGTTCATAAAAAACCTCGTTTGGGAGGTGTACCAAGATTAATTATAACACCAACCACCCAAAGCGGATCAATACCAGCAGAATAATGCAATTC
>CAIRHD010000247.1 GCA_903878265.1 uncultured Bacteroidales bacterium
CGTTTGGCAGGCATGCCTAAGGAAACGTAGTGGAAGCGCTTGTTGGTGCGCTCAGGCCCACCTTCTCCAGCAAACATGCGGGTTGGATCCTCGTTTTCGCGCTTAAATGGATACAATCCTGCTGCATAAGGAAATTCGCCGGGCACATTTTCACGAAGGCACCATTGTAATATATCGCCCCAGTCATTGTATTTGGGCATTGAAATTTTTGGGATACGGAGGTGCGACATGGACTCCGTGTATGTTTGCACTTTGACTGCCTTGTTCCGCACCTGATACGTATAAGTATCTTTCTTTAGTTCTTTCAACCTGTGTTGCCAGGTGTCGAGCAGGTGTTGCGAATCGGGGGCGAGGTATTTCTGGGTTTCTTTATAAAGTTTCTTTAACTCACTGGTAAGAGAAGCAGAGAGTGGCTGATTGTTGTTGTTAAGTTCTTCGATTGCAATATGAAGCCCATATAGGCGGGTGGCTACTGAAGCTTGTTCGGTTGACCACTTATTGTAATTGCGGACCGTATCGGAAATTTCACTGAGGTAACGAACACGGCGAGGAGGAATAATCCCGGCAATTTGTTCCATGTCTTCGGTTACGACAAAATGTGAATCGAAATGTGATTTCGATTTGGTATTCAGTATGTTGATCAACTCGCGGTAAAGCATGTTTACGCCATGATCGTTAAACTGCGAAGCCATGGTAGCAAATACAGGAAGTTGTTCCGGGTCTGTTGTGAACAACATACGGTTGCGTGCAAACTGCTTGCGCACATCGCGCAAAGCATCCTGCGCGCCACGCTTATCCGATTTGTTAAGTGCAATGAGGTCAGCAAAATCAAGCATGTCGATTTTTTCGAGCTGTGTGGCTGCACCATATTCAGGTGTCATCACATACATGCTTACATCGCCAAAATCAACAATTTCGGTATCGGATTGGCCAATGCCCGATGTTTCGAGGATTATAAGATCGAAACCTGCATTTTTAACGATGCACAGTGCTTCGGCTATATGCCTCGAAAGTGCAAGGTTGGCTTGCCGGGTTGCCAACGAACGCAAATAAACCCTTGGTGTATTTATGGCATTCATGCGGATTCGGTCGCCAAGCAATGCACCACCGGTTTTGCGTTTTGATGGGTCAACCGAAATAATTGCAAGGGTTTTTTCGGGAAAATCGGCCAGAAATCGCCTTACCAGTTCATCAACAAGCGACGATTTTCCGGCACCGCCTGTACCTGTAATCCCCAAAACCGGGGTTGTGCTTTGGGCACAGCCTTCCTTAAGTTCCGAAAGCAGGTTTTTAACTTCGGCATGATGATTTTCGGCCGCCGAAATAAGTTGGGCAATAGCGTGGTAATCGCGTTTCTGTATTAGGTCTTTGGTTATTTTCAGATTTTTACCCGTTGGGAAATCCGACTGCTCAACCACATCGTTTATCATTCCCTGCAAGCCAAGGTGACGGCCATCATCGGGCGAATAGATGCGCGTAATCCCGTAATTCTGGAGTTCTTCAATTTCCTTTGGTAGTATAACGCCGCCACCGCCTCCAAAAATTTTAATATGGCTGCAACCCTGCTCTTTAAGCAAGTCGTACATATATTTGAAATATTCCATATGCCCACCCTGGTACGAAGTGATGGCAATGGCCTGCACATCTTCCTGTATGGCACAATCTACAATTTCCTGAACCTGCCGGTCGTGGCCGAGATGGATAACTTCAACACCTGTGCTTTGCAGTATCCGGCGTATGATATTTATAGCGGCATCGTGCCCGTCGAACAAAGCGGCAGCGGTTACAATACGTATGTGGTTCTTGGGTTTATAGATTTCTGTTTGCATGGTTTTGGAAAAGATATGACAACCGCAAATATAGAATTTTTTAGATGTTTTGCGAGGAAATAGAATAAATATTAAAGCAGAAACATTCGTTGCTTTCGCGATTGTGGAAACCACTCAGCTCCATACCCGATTTTACCCGAAAAACGGAGCAAACCGAGGTTGCTTTATGAACGGGAAATTGCCAATGGGATTAGATATGCTTTTACAACTACAAAGGATTTGAGTCGCAAGATGATGGCTTCCATTGTATTATGTTTAGCGAGGGTATATATCGGGTAGGTTTTACTTCAATGGAATGTAAAATCAATAATACTGCATTTCTTACCCCACTTATTGCCTGTTGCAAGTATTAAAGTGAATTTACATTCAATCAAATTTCAATAATATACAATTGGACTGTTTTTTGCCATGCTTGAATCGATATTTGCCTCTCTTGAATCGCCTTTTGCCGCTCTTGAATTACATTTCGCGGCACTTAAATCACTTTTTGAGGCCTGTTATAATCACTCCGACGATAAATTTTCATTTGCCCTTATCCGCGCAAATCCTTCCCCGTGGTTTTTAAAATCCACAACAATAACATCATTCAGTAGGGATTGGCGCGGCAGAGGTGTGTATTATGTTATAAAGATTCGTTTGCTAAACAATAAACCAATCAAAACTAAAACTTCCAGCCTCATACCAACTATGGCTCCCCTCCTATCCAAACTGTAAAGTGTTTATGATATCCGTAGATAAAGTATTTGGTTCAACATGGCAGCAGTTTTAGCACCAAAATGTCAGGCAGTAATTGTCAAGGGTTTTTCAAAGCATACACTATTTGGAACATCCTTATACTGTCCAAAATTGGGAATTATTTTGAAATTATTTTTTCCATAAAGCTTGATTGCTTCTGGTTGATTTTTCCCCGTTTCCAAAATACATTTTTTGAAATTAAGTTCTTTACCCCAAACTTCCAGTTCTTTTAAAATAGTTGAAGCAATACCTTGTTTGCGATTTTTTAGTGGAACGAACAGCCTCTTGATTTCCATTGTTTTTTCAGAATATTCCCTTAGCGCACCGCAACCAATAGGTTCGTCTTGGTCATAAACAACAATTACATATTTTAAGCTGTCAGTTTTATTCAATTGCGCGTAATACAAATGATCTTCTCCATCACGCATCTTTAATTCAAAGTCCAGCTCTCTTACAAGTTCTTGAAAATCTTTGTTGCCAGAGTTTGTTCTTTTAGTGATTATCATAATTTATCAATTGGTAAACCTATTATTCATAACCCGATCCACCTCGTGAAAAACAATCCAAAACTTTTTCAATGATTTCCCTTCCTGTTCGGTCATCGTTCCGACCGGATTTCGCGGTATATGGCAACTCTGTGATCAACTTCATCTGTAACCATTCATTTTTAAAACACTCCTCCTCCTATTCAATCATTTTCTCCCCTTCCATTCGTATTTCCATATATTTCCGGCAATACCTATATATAAGGTATATGCAGCATTTAATAATTCGGTAAAAGGGAACAGCCACAACAAAATTCTACTTCCTTGAAACCTATTGAAACTGAGCATTAGCGGAAAATCCACTATGATTTTAAATGTATAAATAGCGATAAACGGGATCAAATAGGTATGTGATATAACTGCTGACAGGGCAGAAACAACCAGCAACCCATTGGCGAGAAACACTACAATGGAAGAAACAATCAACAAATGGTCGGTATAACCTCGGCTTTTGGATACCCAACGAAGGCGTTGTTGGATAAATTGTACAAAACCAGATGTAGCCGGTGTGCTTACAATTGCCCTTTCGGAGCGCAAAAAGCGGATTTCCTTTGCCCCGAAATGTTTTTTGATTCCCATCATTAGGAACATATCGTCGCCCGAAGGGTATTTAAAATTCCCTGCAAAGCCGTTGCATGTATCGTATGCCTCGCGGGTAAAAGCCATGTTAGCCCCGTTAGCCATTAGAGGGAAACCCGCATTACACGAACCAGCAGCAGACGATATTAGGCTGCTAAACTCCACAGATTGGAATTTGCCTAAAAACGTCCCATCGTTTGTCATCCGCACCGGCCCAAGGATCAAATGTGGTTTGTGTTCTTCATAAAAGGAAACCATAGTGGAAACCCACGAAATACCTGTTGTACAATCGGCATCGGTAATAAGGATAAGTTCGCCAACGGAGGCTTCCACGCCATGGTTTATAGCCGCTTTTTTACCTTTAGCATTTTCACTATCAAGACTAATAAGTTTAAAGTTCATCAAATCTATAATTTGAGCTTTTACCAAACCAACTGTTGCATCCGTTGAATGGTCGTCGATTAGAATAACATCGAGCAAATGGGCTGGATAATCCTGGTTTGAAAGGCTCTTGATAATTGGACTGATATTTTCGGCTTCGTTGCGCACAGCTACCAATATGCTTACCTTACTATTATATGGCGGCGATTTGCTGTTATATGGTTTTAGCTTCCACCAACCCATAGTTATGGCAATTATGAGTGCAGCATAGCTGCTAAATACAAGGATATAGATTGCCTGAAGGATCATCGCCTGAAAAATTTTAACCTAAAAACAACCAAAACACCGAGCAACGATGGGAAAGCTACATTTATAAACCAAATTAATGTGGATGCCGAAAGTACGGCAAGCGCATCTGCCGTATTCAACTCATGGCCCGAAGCAAGCAAACCAAACAAGAATACGGATATGGAGCCACGTACGCCAATTTCGGTCAGGGCAACTGTAGGTATAATTACCAACAACAGATAAATTATGGGGATTGCCATCATGCACTGCGATACCGTGATCTGTAATCCCATCAACCGGATGGCAAGGTAAAACTGTGTAGAAAACACCAAATACCGCATGGTACTCAGGAACACGGCTATAAAGAGCAGCCTTTTCGGACAGGCCGCAATTGCATCGATACCATTCTTTATTTTTTGCATATATGCAGCCGGTACAACAAAAGAAATGCGGTGCAATGCCGAAATATTGAAGTAAAGAAAAACATACAATAGCGAAACAACAGCCAATGTAACCGACATCCCTTTTACAAGCCAGGTGCTTTCGAAAATCACCAATGGCAGATAGAGCGGGGCAAAAACAATGTAAGCAATACTTCCGGCCACCACAGTAACAAGCAATTGGCTGAAACTGCCCACGATAGTCAGTAGGATTGCCGTAACAGGATCGGTTTTTTTCAATATAAATACCCTTCCCATAAACTCGCCAACCCTGTTGGGTGTGTAAACACTTACCGCCATACCGCCCAAAATTGCTTTGTAGGCCGTTAACAAACTAACTTTTTCCGATTGTTGGATCAAAAGCTTCCATTTGTACGATTCAAAACCTACATTTACAACCATGAGGATGATCAGGCATAGAAATATGTAAACGAACTCTTTGCCTGCAAGCACCGAACTGACGAAAACCTGCACTTGCCCAGCAGGAAGAGCATAAATGCGGTAAAAAATATAGGAAATCGACAGCGTTGCAATTACAAGTCGGGTGGCGATGTCGAGTGTTTTTCGTACTTTTGGCGTAAGTATCACGGTTGGGGATTAGGGGTTGAGGGTTAGGGGTTAGGGGTTAAAAGGAATTTATTTCATACAAATAAACTCTTCGGATCCTGATTTATTACTGGTTATAACTTAATTAAACAACACATTTTCACAATGTTGTACCATTTAATTCTTTTAAGGTTTTGGCAAATGAACGGATAATATTAGGCATCGACCCAGGGACCAACATCATGGGCTTCGGCTTAATTGCGGATAAAGGTAAGAAAATTGAATTGATTGCGCTCGATGTTATTAAACTTGACCATCTCGACAGCCATCCATTGAAGCTAAAAAGCATATTCGAAAAGGTGCTTGGCCTAATAGATCACTACCATCCCGACGAAGTGGCCCTCGAAGCTCCCTTTTTCGGTAAAAATGTACAAAGTATGCTCAAGCTGGGCAGGGCGCAGGGTGTGGCCATGGCTGCCGCTTTGTACCGCGACATTCCTATTTTTGAATATTCGCCGCGTAAAGTCAAGCAATCCATTACCGGGCATGGCAACGCATCAAAGGAACAGGTTTCGGCAATGATGAACCGCCTTCTGGTTATTGCCGAACAGCCTAAATATTTCGATGCCACCGATGCTGTGGCCGTTGCATGTTGCCATTACTTTCAACGATCGCCTAACGATACCACCAAGAGCTACACAGGCTGGAGTGCATTCGTGAGCAACAATCCGGATAGGGTGAAGTGAAATGTAAATTGATTGAGTCTGCTCCGAAAAGTTATCTTTTGCCACAAAGTCTCGAAATCTCCAAGGTTCACTAAGTTTATGATGTTCTTTAACAATTCTTTGTGAGCCTTCGTGTCAGGGTGGCTTAGTGGCATATATTCATTTTAAATTTTTCGGAGTGTACCTATCGATTAAAATTTTTTTAAAACAAACATTCAAAAGGTTAATTGTGTTACATTTATAACGTTTTTCAAAAGCATAAAAACCAACACCAAAATAACGAACATGAACTATCCGAAAAAAGTAACAATCGGCGACATAACAGTCCGCGACGGCTTTCAGCACGAAGAAAAATTTATACCCACAGCCGCAAAATTGTGGCTTACAGAGCAATTGATACTTGCTGGGTTTAAGCATGTGGAAGTTACCAACCTTGGTAATCCTTCGGGGATGCCACAGTTTAAAGACTCGGATGAATTGCTGAAAAAAATCCGGTCAAGCAAAACTGTAGCCCATCTTTTGCCAGGTGTTAGTTTAACGGCGGTTACCATTCGCGAAAAAGCCATTGAGCGCGCAATCCAGGCCCGAAAGGAAGGTTGGGGTCCCGACAGGATTTTACTGATGGTTTCAACAAGTGAATCGCATCATTCCAAAAATTCGGGCTTGTCGCTGGCTGAGTATTGGGCTATGGCCGAAAAATATATCCCATTGGCAAAAGATGCTGGCCTTAAAGTGAACGGAACCGTCAGCACTATTTGGGGTTGCCCAATCGAAGGCCCTACAAAATTGGAAAAAGCTGTTGAATTTGCTCAACGATGGTTCGATATTGGCGCCAGCGATGTTGAACATGCTGACCACGATGGATCTGCATCGCCAGATCGCGTATATCGGTATTATTCGATGCTGATGGATAAAATTGAACGTCCCGAAAAACAAATCGTGCATTTCCACTCTACCCGTGGTTGGGGTTTGGCCAATGTGTTAGCAGCATTGCAGGCAGGCATGACAAATTATGAGTCCACGATGGGAGGAATTGGTGGGCAGCCAGCTAATTTTGTTGATGGTGTTCCGGTGGCCGGAACCGGAGCATACTATTATGCCGACCCAATGCTTACAGGATTGATACAAACGGAGGATTTGGTGGTAATGCTCGATGAAATGGGAATAGCAACAAATCTGGATATCGATAAAGTACTGCAAATCGGTGCAATGGTTGAGCGTATTGTTGGCCGTAGGCTGCGCTCGGAAAGTGTGCGTACCGGCCGTATACCAAAAACATTGACAGGTCGGGGATAGAAGCACATTATTGTTTCCAAGAAAAGCTATAATCGGTTTTGTGGTTGACCCAAAATTCCATTCTTGTTGTGTTTCCACACAAAAACGATTGACCCATTTAACCCGCCACATCCTGTTTGTTCAGTGAAAAACACGCCAGGATTATTGCACAATTGTTGCTCAAGAGACAAAGTTTCAATTGAGGGTTGTTCTTGAAGAAATTGATTATCTAACTCTAAACAAGCCAATTGACACCAGATTTATAATAAACAATCAGGTTTTTCTTCCGAAATATCACCTTTTTTCTTTCACATTTCACTTTTCGATTTGTAATGTAAAGTAAAGCCGGGTTGAAAGCTGCGTTGGTTTTATAAATTACGGTTAAAATAAAATTACATACTTTAGCAGCTTGTTATTTATCCTCTTATGTGGAAAATCATCAATCGGGATCCTTATGCACAAATTGAGCGCCGCAAGAAAAAGGCGATAAAGGAGCATAAGCAGGCTCGCGAAAAGTCGTGGCGGCGAAAAACCAGGAAGGCTGCATGGCGTAATTTCAAGAAGCGTTTAAGCGGGTTAATTTCCAATCCTTTTACACGCCGGAAGCCTACGCCACATCGCCATACGAGCCATCAGGAATTGGAAGTAAATGGCGAATATCGTCGTTCACAATCAACAACTCTCGATAGGACTGACAGGAAAAAAGCGTGGAAACGCAAGGAAAGGGCCAAGAAATGGCAGCATTTTAAAACGCGGTTTAGCAATTTCCTAGCTCACCCATTCGCCAAAACGGAATCAACAACCATTGCTAACAGTAGCGCCGACAGGAAAAGAGCTTGGAAACGCAAGGAAAAGGCCAAGAATCGGCAGCGTTTTATAGCGCGTTTTACCAACTTTTTGGCTCACCCGTTTGCCAAAAGACAATTAACATCCGAACAACGCAGGCAGTATCAAATAAAAAGACAGCAAAGGCACGAACGTAAAATGGCTCGTAAAAAGTTGTTTTATAATTTGAAAACAAACCCTGTGGCTGTGCTTTTTCCACAAAAAAAGAGCAGTGGTAAATCAAGGAAAAGCTTCCGCAGTAAGATCAGGATTGCAAAAGAATTTAGCAGGAAAAAACTGGCCGAAGCCGCCGAGAATTATGAATTACTGAAATCCACACCTGATATAGTAGGCAAATTCGTTAAAACATTTTTACTTTCTACGGCTTATTATATAATAGCATTCTTGATCATTTATATTGTATATCAGGTTGTTACAATTTTGGTCGCTTCGTACTCGCATATTTCGGGTATTTGGTATTATTACCAGCTAAAGTTCCCCCTTAATTCCCCATTATACACTCGGGCGAATTTAATCTTGATTTTCGCGTCGGGACCATTGGTATCTTTGCTGCTTGCCTTGGCCTCGTTGAAGATGTTTTTTGTTAAGAAAAACTTTTTCAAACGGTTTAGGTTATTCTTCCTTTGGGGTTTTATATGTGGAGTGAACATGTTTTTTGGTGCCTATATTGTTGGATTTATAACCCGGACCGAATTTATTTACACCTCTGAATGGTTGTTTTTGAGCAATGTATTCGATATTGAAGAAATTATTTTTACGCTGATTTCGTTCGGTATGTTAATAGTTATCGGGAGGATTGTTACACCGTTGTTCTTGGTTTCGTCAGGTTCGGTTACGCTTATCAAACCTGAATTCCGGTTGTATTTTATTTTAAGCCAGTTAATCCTGCCATGGTTGGTTGGAGTATTTGTTTTGTTTTTGATTACCTTGCCACATTACTACATCCCATTAATATTCAAAACAATAACCCCAGCGCTCATCCTTGTACCTTCCTTGATTATTTACAACTCGCGGCGGTTTGCGAAAATCCATAAATCGGGTGTAGTGCAGCATAACTACTTCCGGTGGAGTATTATAATCGTATTTTTTGCCTTGCTGCTTTTTTACCGGGTAATACTCAATTTCGGGTTGAAACTCCTTTGAAACAAAGTATTTCAACGAAGTAGCAAAACAAGCGAAAAACAAGCAGATAGTCCGTTTTCATGAATTCCTGGTTTTTCCTTTTGCCAAAATACATGTTTTTTAAAATTTTCATCTGCAAAGGCGCCTAAAACATAATAATTCTCGTACCTTAGTGGCCAAATTACCCATCCATTATGTGGACGTTATTCAGTAAAGATCCCTATGCGAAAATCGACCGCCGGAAGCAATTAGCTGAAAAGCGCCGCTTGAATGCAAAAAAAAAGGCATGGAAGCGCAAAAACAGAATTGATTCCTGGCTGAAGTTCAAAAAACAATTCTCTGCTTTTTGGGCTCACCCTTTTGCCAAAAAACCATTGACGGAAGAACAACGTGAGAAAAAACGACTAAATAAATATAGAAAAGATCCAAATGCTAAAAGCGATAGGCGAAGGGAGTTAGTAGAAAAAAGGCAAAGGAAGTCCCAGAAAAGAGAATGGTTAAGAAAGGAAAGAGCCGACGAAAGGCAAAGATTTATTAAAAAGCTCAGAGAGTTTATAGCTGATCCATTTGCTAAAAAGAAACTATCCTCAGACGAGCTTGAACTTCAGTATATTAAAAAATTGGTCAAGCAAGATCGCAGGCTCGAAAGGAAAAAATGGTGGGCTAAATTGAGGCGAACGCCTTTACAGGCAATTTTCCCACGTCATAAAGAACGGCTCGAAGGCGGCGGTTATCTTTATGTTTACAATATGACCCGGAAAGAACGAAAAGAACTTGCCAGGAACAAACGCTTGCGCCGTCGCGAAAACTTTAAAAAAATTGTCGCTTCACCAGAACTTCGGCGAAAATTTGGCTTTGGCTTCTTGCATTCCTTGGCCTATTTTATTCTTGCATTTATGTTCATATATATTGTATATCAGATTGTTACAATAATTGTGGCCTCTTCGTACCATATTCCTGTAGTTTGGTATTATTACCGTCTGAAGTTTCCACTCTACACCTATTCCCCATTATATACACGTACAGCTTTGGTTTTCATTTTCTCATCAGGCCCTATTATGTCGTTGATGTTGGCATTTGTGTTTTTGAAATTGTTCTTCACAACAAACCCTTTCTTTAGGCGATTCCAGTTGTTTTACCTTTGGGGTTTTATTTGTGGAAGCAATATGTTTTTTGGTGCTTATATTGCCGGATTTTTCACCAGAACAGAATTTATTTACACCTCTGAGTGGCTCTTTATGAGCAGGATGTTCGACATTGAAGAAATTTTCTTTACTGTAATTGCTTTTGTTGTGATGCTCGTGATCGGTAGGATTTTAACGCCCTTGTTTCTGGTTTCATCTGGGTCTGTTACGCTCATTTCGCCTGAAAATAGACAATTTTTTATAATCACCCAGGTTGTACTTCCCTGGTTGGCAGGTATTTTGGTTTTATTCCTCATCACTGTGCCGACATTTTATGTGCCGCTGATTATAAAAACAGTTACGCCTGGGTTAGCCTTGCTTCCATCTTTATATCTTTTCGACCTACTGCAGTATGAGAATATTCATAAATCGGGGGATATAAAGCACAATTACTTTAAATGGAGCATTGTTATTTTTGTTGTGGCAATCCTATTTTTTTACAGGATAATTTTGAGTTTTGGTTTGGCATTATAAACAGCTCAATAGCTTCAGGCAACAAGAATCTGTTACGGAATTTGGCTGTGCTAATTAACTTTTCAGGTTCTGCTTTTTGCAGAATAATAGGAAACAAATGAATTTCTTTTTGTTTGTGAAAAGAAAAAATAGATGCAGATTCGACAAATATTCAAGTACATATAAATTTGACCGCAATTTTTGTTTATTTAGGGTAAATGGTTTATCCAGAAATCCAATGCAAATTTTCGAATTCTTCAATTGGATTGAAAAGTAAACAATAGAGCTTTGTTAGCTATAGTCGGACATCAAAAATTATTTTATGCTAAAATCCATTACCCTTTTCCTCTTCCTTTTTGCGTCAGTGATTTCAACCAAAGGTCAAGCTTTTCAAGGCGGAATTGCAGGCGGATTGGTTGGCAGTCAGGTTGC
>CAIRHD010000248.1 GCA_903878265.1 uncultured Bacteroidales bacterium
ATTTAGCACTTACTGTAAGACCAGCAACTGGATTTTTTAGCCCTACATAATCCAATTTGGTAACGCTGTATGGAATATTTAGAGTAAAAGACTGTATCCCACCAATTGGACCAATAGTAAAACCACTTAAGTTTAAAGGAACTTCAACAACCATACCTTGTTGCGCATTAGTAACAGATCCTAAAACAGCAAAAGCTGTAAAAGGGGAAGGAGTAACAGTACCACCTAAATAATACATATTTATATTAGTTCCTATTTGATTTGAAATAGTACAACCACTAGCAAAATCAACAGGAGTAGAAGTATTACCAATAAATATAAACTTTAAAACAAATTTATTAAGTACACCAGAAGTATTAATATTGGCTCCACCGCCAGTTTTGGTCCAAGTTAAGGTTATTACACCAGTTGAACCATTAACGCTTGAATTCAAACCAGATGATAAAACCCCAGTTCCAATTACATTAACAAACGTTAATTTGGTAGGGTCAAAATGTATTATTTGAGTAATTGCGCCAACATTCCCACTAACATTTTCGTAAGTCAAATCCACATTAGCTTCATCACCAGTAGAGGCAATTACAGGTAAAGGGGCTAAAGTTGCTTTAGCTGGAATTACTGCCATGCTAACCGATCCATTTCCATAAATAGGACTAATAGGTGTAACACCCTGTGTTACAACGCAACTCCCCAAAAAATTGAGTGTTGCTGTTGTCATACCATTGTACGTGAAATATAAATTTAGAATTGGCCCATCATTAAAATTTGGGAAACTTGTCCATGATCCAACCAAATTAAGTGTGTTTCCAGTAACGTAAGCAGTAAGACCACTTGGGGTTCCAGGCATCAAACTCATACCAGTATAGTTCATAACAGCAGCATCAAACTGAATATTGAATGTTATTGAACCGATACCGCTAAACCCTGAAACACTCAAAGCAACAGGAACATTTTGCCCAGGACTTGCCGAAACATTCGCCAGGGACGCAGTTTGACTAAATGAAACTATTCCCAACATAAATAGGAATAGCATAATTAACGTAAATTTTCTAATCATAGGTCAAAGGTATTAAGTTTGTTAATAATTTCATGGAAAATTTTGGATTATTTGTTACTAATTTGTTAATATGTTGATTTTAAGTCTTTACCAATTTAATACAGGTATTAAAGCCTGTGATTTTGTTATTAACTACAAGCTTTCCAATATAAATTCCTTTCGCTAGCTTGTTTGCATCAAAGGTAATTGTGTGATCACCTTTCAAATAATAAGATTCTCCAAGTTTATATAGTATTTTTCCTGATAAATCAAGAATCAGTATTTCAGTAAATCCATCATCGGGTAAATTAAAACAAAAATCGGTAGTAGTGTTTACAGGGTTAGGATTTGCACTCAATTTAACAAAATCTACTTTATTATTCTCATTTACAGAGGCTTGGTTATCAACTTTGAGAACAGCATCTGAAGTTTTAAGAGAACAATAAAGAGAATTAATTGTGCAATTGTATTTATTGTTGCTAAAAGAAACTGGTATAGAAATAACCCGCAACTCGCTGCTATGAGTTCCTTTATAAATATCGCTTTCAACCAATACTTGCCAAGTAGAACCATTATCCTTGCTTTCCATCCAAGAGTAGTTTTCAGCATTTGAAGCATTTACCCAGAATTTTGCAGAAGCACCAGGTTTAATCAGCGTGTCTTTAGGTTGCAATCCAATTTGTGGAAGACCAGACAGCAGTTGTCCATTATTATATAGAACAGGAATTATCTCTAATTTACTATTGGCAATTTCGCAATCGGTATTAAATACAATATCACTACTATTACCTGTATAAGAGAAGCGCAAATCAAACATTTTTTTTTGCTGGAAACTAACAGGTGTAACACCGCTCCATGCAAACGCTAATTTAACAGGATTTTGTAGTAGCGAGTAATTCATGTTCTGTATTTGGGAATCGATATTGTCAACAGATTTGAAAGTAATATTGGTATTGTTAAATGTAATAAACAAGGTAATAGATCCAATATTGTTGATTCCATCACCAATTACCGGAACAACCACCTCCGAGGCTGCGCAAGCCTGCACTGAACCAATAGTCAGTGATTGGGCTTGCGCAGTCGTAACACCAAATACAATCCATAAAAGGATAAGCACAAAGCCTATTCTTTTAAGTGAAAGCATCAATGTAGGAAGTGAATTCATTTTACAATTTTTAAATCAAGTAAGGAAAAGAAGGCAACGCACCAAAACAGTAGCTGCCTTCTTTCCTAAGCGTTTTTAGCGCGTGAACAACATTTTGTTAGCTTTTACATAAGTTTCTGTAGTACCGGCAACTTCAATCTTGTAGAGGTAAACACCTGGAGCCAAGTTGAGTTGTGCTGGATTGACAGTAACTGTGTAAGTACCAGCATTTTGCAATGCTTCGGTTAGAACGCTAATGGTTTTACCATATATATCGGTTAGTACCAGACGTACATTACCTGCTTCAGGTATTGTATAAACAATGTCGGTATTGCCCTTGAATGGGTTCGGGAAGTTATACATATTAAACTCGTTAGGTTTAGATGAAGTAACAACATTAGCCATCTTGAGATCGAAATTGCTAAGTACGTTAGCATTTACATCGGCAAACTCACTTCCTGGAATTAGGCTGAATACCTGTGTTGATTCTTTCACAGACTCTTTAGCTTTCATTGTCAAGGAAATAATTGGATCACCACCCTTAACTGACATTGATTTTGTATCAGACCAAGCCAAGGCAATCTTACCATCTTCGTTAACGTATTTAAGATCATCAAGTGAACTGTTTACGTTTTCAATTTCGAAGCGATTTTGATCGTACGACATAAATAAGGTCATAGCACCAAAATCAGTAGATGAATTGCTCTTAATGTTGTAGATAAACGATTCGTTAACAGGTATGGATTGATCTCCATCACTTACTACTGCAAGCGTTGAAGCATCCTTCATTCCAAATGGAATATTTGAACCATTTACGTCTCCAACATTGAGTCCGAGTATAGTATCATTAACTCCAACAGGAACAGTAATGTCAGGGTTACTGAATTTCCAGTTACCAGCAGGATACGATGTAAGTGAACCAACTGTACGAAGTTTGATGTACAAAGCATCGAGAGCAGTATAGGTTAGACTTCCATTTACATCAGCAACCGTCTTTTTCAGACCAGTAAGCAGTGGGCTGCCAATAATATGCAACTGAACAAGTAAAGCATCCGTTGCATTGTTACCGAACCAAGTTCCAGTAGAAGAAGCTTCCAATTTATAATCATGTCCAGATCCAGATGGGACTACATTGGTGAAAGCGAAATATCCATCTTCACCGTTGCTATTCATATTCGGACCAGATACGGTTGTTGCAATAATAGTTCCCGTGGCCTTATTACGGAGTTTAACCGTAACGTTGTTCATTGGGGTTTTATATGCATTATTGTAAACAACATAACCAAAGAGGTTTTCGCCTTCAGGAAGAATGTTAATGTTCATCAAATTGCAACCCGTGCAACCTGTAACTGTGTCGGTTTCACATACTGAAACGGTACCACAACCACAAGCTGGGTATGCACCCCAAAGAACAGTAATTTCGTTTGTGCCTTGACCACCTGTAACCACACCACCAACTACTGTCCAGCTGTAAAGATGACCAACGAAGTTTGGTGTTGAATAAGTGGTATCTTGATGCGCAAACACAGTTACAGGACCAGTAATAATTGGTGCTGGAGGAGTGCTTATAGCAACATAGAAAGTATGTGAAACAGTGCAACCATCACATTTAGTGGCAGTAACTGTAACAGTACCAGCACTACAACATGCCCAGCTAACTGTAATTGCGCTAGTATTCCAGCCAGAGGTGATTGTACCTCCAACAACAACCCATTCGTAGGTTACTGCACAAGGAAGAGTATAAGCTCCCAAATTAACCGCTGCAGTATAAACGCTACCGCTTGAAGCTGCAGGTGGACATGTACTAGCAGGGGTACAGCAAACTTTAGCTGCGCCACCAATACCAACTGACCAAGCACCAGGTTGGGTAACTTCCCAGCTTAATGACTTTGTACAATTGTTAAAGTCAGAAACAGTTACTGTATAGAATCCAGCAGTTAAACCTGTAATGGTTGCACCAGATATTCCGGTGTTCCAGTTGTAAGTATAACCAGGAGTGCCACCACTGCCAGATGCTGTGATTGCACCAGTTGAGTATGCATAACATGTAACAGGAGTTACAACTGAGCTAAGAGAAACAGCTGATGGTGCTGTGATAGACCATGAGCCTGTTTTAGTACAATTACCACCAGCATTATCAGTAACTGTTACCCAGTATGTACCTGTACTAAGACCAGATAGCGTTGCATTTGAACCGAACGGGCTGCTCCAGTTGTAAGTATATGGTGATATACCGCCTGTTGCAGTAACTGTAACCGAGCCATCTGTGCTTAAATTACATTTCGGGTTAATCCCACTAAACGATAGGCTTATTGCCGAGTTTTGCAATACTGTGAATGTTTTCGACATCTTACATGTATTGCCATCGGTTATGGTTACCGTATAGTCGCCGGCCGTCAAACCTACTGCTGTTGAAGCGGATTGGTTGTCGCTCCATAAGTAATGATAGGCTGTTGTACCACCAGATATTGTAGTGGTTATCTGACCATCGCTACCGCCATAACAAGTTACTGTCTTTGGTGTGCCAAGTATAGTAATCTGCGATGGAGCCGTAATAGTCTGCCAGGTATAGTTGAAACACCCGTTGGCATCTGTGATGCTTACCGTGTAGGTGCCTGCGCACAGACCTGTCAGCAACTGGGCATGTGATCCGCCAACCCATGTGTAGGTATAGGTAGGGGTGCCGCCTGTTCCTGTGATGGTTGCCGTTCCGTTGCAGTCGCCAAAACATATTGGGTTGCTCACAATTCCACTGCCCGAAAGAGGATCCGGCTCAGTAATCAAGTAACTGCCTATGGCGGTGCAACTGTTCGCATCCGTTACCGTTACCGAATAGGTATTGGCTCCAAGACCGGTTACATGTGCCGTATAGCGCTGTGTGCCCGATACCCCACTCCAATTGTAGGTGTAGGCCGTTGTGCCACCGGTAACAACAAGGTCTATCTTGCCGTTGCTCTGGTTGTTGCACAACGCATTCGTAAGGGTCGGAGTTATCGTCAACTCACTTGGGGCCGTTATAGACCAGCTTCCTGTGGTCGTACAGCCCACATTATCAGTAACTGTTACAGTATATGTCCCTGTTGCAAGACCACCAAGTGTTGATGATGTCCCGCCTGGGGCACTCCATGCATATCCATAAGCACTTACGCCACCGGATACAGTTACAGTAATCGATCCGTTTGAACTTGTGAAACATTTTGGATCGGTCTTGCTGCCCAAGCCAAC
>CAIRHD010000249.1 GCA_903878265.1 uncultured Bacteroidales bacterium
GGATAACTACGCCTGACGGGATGAGCCATTTGGTTGGGGCAACCGGATTATCACTCAGGTAATAGCCATTCAAATTTACCGCACTGCTTCCTCCATTATATAGCTCTATCCAATCGCCATATTCAAAGAATTCGTCCGCAAATGATTCAAAATTCGAACAAGAATATTCATTTATAACTACTTGTGCATTTGCTTTCTGTGAGTTCAGAAAAGGCAGTACAGCCAGCATAAAAGTGCAGCATAAAACGGTAAAAAGTGGTTTCATAATGTTTTTGGATTAAGATTATCTATTAATCAAGAACAAAAGTATTCTTTTTTATTGAATACGGCTGATGAGGCTCTCCCTTATTTTGGTGCCATAAAAGAATTGGCATGTTTTCCCAACACCATCAATAATGTCTATCAGCAAAAAAAGTTCCAAAAAATGAAGATTAGCAGAAAAATCATTTATTCAAGGTTGTTTCATCACGCTTTTACGCTAATTTTGACCCCTCAAATATTCCTGTTAAACAGTTCATTTTTTAAACAACCAATCCTGAAATATGAAAAAAACTATCCTTTTTATTGCGCTTGGCTTCGTGTTTTCGCTTGCGGCACAACGAGCGCAAGCCTGTACTAACTTTCTGGTTACCAAAGGTGCCACTGTTGATGGTTCGAGTATGATCAGCTATTCTGCCGATTCGCATACATTATTTGGCGAATTGTATAACTGGCCAGCTGCTACTTACGCTGCAGGTTCCCTGCTCGATGTTTACGAATGGGATACAGGAAAATTTATGGGGAAAATAAAGCAAGCCACACAAACCTATAACGTGGTTGGCAATATGAACGAACATCAGGTTGCCATTGGCGAAACCACTTTCGGTGGACGCGAAGAATTGGTGGATACCGCTGCTATTATGGATTATGGAAGCCTTATTTACATTGCACTCCAGCGCAGCAAAACTGCACGCGAAGCAATACAAACCATTACCTCGCTTATGGCCGAGTATGGATATGCGAGTTCTGGTGAATCATTTTCGATAAGCGACCCTAACGAAGTGTGGATCATGGAAATGGTCGCAAAAGGGAAACCAGAATTGGTAAAGGACAAAAAAGGCCGCACTTCAGTTAAATACAATAAAGGCGCAGTTTGGGTTGCCATACGCATTCCTGATGGTTATATTTCGGGACATGCCAACCATGCCCGTATTACCACTTTCCCGCTCAACGATCCTGAAAATTGCCTTTATGCACCCGATGTAATCACTTTTGCACGCGAAAAAGGTTTGTTTGCTGGCGATGACAAAGATTTTAGTTTCTCCGACATTTATGCACCAATTGATTTCGGCGGTGCCCGATTCTGCGAAGCCCGCGTGTGGAGCGGTTTCAATAAAGTTACAAAAGGAATGGACAAATACCTCGATTATATTAAAGGTACAAACCTACACAACCGTATGCCTTTGTATATAAAACCTGACCATAAACTTACTTTGCAGGAAGTAATTGGTTTGATGCGCGATTATTACCAAGGCACCGAACTTGATATGACCAAAGACGTGGGTGCCGGTCCGTACAGTTGCATAGTACGCTGGCGGCCATTGACCTGGAAAGTGGATGGCGTTGAATATTTTAATGAACGTGCCATCAGCACACAGCAAACCGGATTTGTTTTTGTTGCCCAGTCCCGGCCGTATGTCCCAAGTCCGCTAGGTGGCATATTATGGTTTGGCGTTGATGATACCTATTCTACCGTTTTTTCGCCAATGTACACTTGCATGACCAAGGTTCCCGAAACTTTTGCCGTTGGCAATGGATCCATGATGGAATATAGCGACAATGCCGCTTTTTGGGTTTTTAACCAGGTTTCGAACTTTGCCTACACCCGCTACAGCGAAATGATTGTCGATATTCAGAAAAAACAATCAGAACTCGAAAATAATTACGTTGCCATGGTTCCGGCCATCGACAAAGTAGCACTCGAAATGTACCGCACAAATCCTGCAAAAGCCATACAATTCCTCACCGATTTCTCGGTAACACAAGGTAACAATACGGTTTACGAATGGAAAAAACTATATGGTTTCCTGTTCACAAAATATATGGATGGAAATATAAAAGAGACAGTTGCTGTTCCTGAAGGGTATAAATATGTTGCCCCTAAATTAAAACAGCCCGGATATGGCGATTCATTTTACCGCAATCTGGTTAAGGAAACAAGCGATAAGTTCAAGGTGGTTGGTCCAGTTGGGCATTGATTTGTAAGGAGGAAGATGGAATTGAGCGGTTGAAGCCAGCAACCCATAAAACCCAACCCATAAAACCTTTTAATTTTTACAAAATTTACACCAAAACATACTTACAAACCTTTTGTTTCGTTACCTTTGAGCAATAAAATAATTTTCAGCTATGGATCAACAACCTGTGAATACCCTGGCATATAAGATTACTATCGGAATTTTGCTTGCTGTAATTGCTGTAATGGCGTGGATGCTGCTCAACCAAAAGAAAGAAGTTGTTACGCTAACCAAAAATATCGATGCGCAACAGACTGAATTACAGCTCGAACTTGATTCACTACTGGCCGAGCACGAAAGGGTAAAAGTGTCATATGGCGAATTGAGCAATTCTCTAACGGAGCGTGACAGCATAATCAATTCAAAAGCTAAGGAGATTAAACTGTTACTTGGCTCCAAAGCCGAATTGGCTGTTGTAAAGCGCAAACTGGCACAATTGCAGGAAATCACGCAGATTTATGAGTTGAAAATAGATTCGCTGTTTTCCGTTAACCGGGAGCTGAAAGCTGAGAACAAACAAATAAAAATCGAGTACAACCTCGAGCAGCAAAAAACCAACGATTTAGCAAAGGACAAGAAAGAACTGAGCGAAAAAATTACAACTGCTGCAGTTCTAAAAGCCTATAAAATTTCGGCTGTGGCATACAAATCGAGAGGCGTGGATAAGGACAAAGAAACGGATAAGGCTGCACGGACCGATAAAATAAAGGTTTGCTTTACAGTGAGCGAGAACAAGTTGGTAAGCCCAAGTTATAAAAGGTTTTTTGTTCGGATTGCCCGTCCAGATAATGCTATTTTAACGCGTGGTCCTGCTTATACCTTCCAATTTTTGGGGCAAACTTTGCAGTTTTCGTCAATGGAAACCCTAAGCTACGAAGGCGATGCAGCCGATATTTGTACCTTTTTTGAGCAGCCTGTCAACAGTCCTGAATTGGCGAAGGGCCGGTATTATGTAAATATTTTTACCGAAGATCGAGAAATTGGACAAACTTCGTTTGAGTTGAAATAAGGAAACAGATTCATGGATTATGGAAATAGTAATAAACCGGTTTAATACCGGTTTTTTATTGTGGGGGAAAATATGCTTTTGCTAACTCCAATACCTGGCTTTTGAGTGCTTTTTCCACATAAACGAAATGTTGACTGGAGAATCGGTATTCTACATTGATAAATAATTACCAGTTCAGGCAGGTTTGTTAAGTGTAATGAATTGATTATGTTGGCAATATTTGTTTTAAATTGGTTTTAAAACTTTCGGATGGCCATGTATATTTATATGTTATTGGTTAACTGTGCTTTATGAATATTTGTGTTCTTTGTGCCCAAATTGTTTTCTTGTTTTAAGTTTGTCGGGGTGGACTTTATTATTGCTATTTGATGGCATTAAAAAAGATGTAAATATCAGTAAATTAACACCATATCTACACCTTATTTTAACAATTGGTCGAAATCGTTTTTATTTCGACCATTCCCTTCAGTTGCGATGCTTCCGCATTACATATTTACCGCTTCCACCGATTTGATTTCGGGCAAGGCTTTTCTCATAGCATCTTCAACGCCATTTTTTAAAGTCATACGGCTAAATGGGCACGAACCACATGCACCTTGTAGCTCAACATTTACAACATTCTCTGGTGTAATTTCCACAAAACGTATGTCGCCACCATCAGCTTGAAGGTATGGGCGGATTTGTTCGATAACATTACGGACTTTGGTTTCTAATTCTGACATAATTGTATTTGTTATTAATTATTCTTTATTTCCATTATTCTGTTGGCACTTTTTTGTGACCTTTACGATTTAATATCAACTACTTGCGTCGGGTCGATGGTAGCATTTCGGATTGCAATTTGCTGTGCAACCGATTCGGCCAACTTGCGGAATGCCTGGGAAATTGGCGATGTTTCGTCCAATATGGAAACTGGGGTTCCACTGTCGCCCGATTCGCAAATACTTTGAACCAGCGGTATTTGCCCAAGCAAGGGAACACCGATTTCCTCGGCAAAACGCTTGCCGCCTTCTTTGCCAAAAATATAGTATTTGTTTTCAGGCAGCTCGGCAGGGGTAAACCATGCCATGTTTTCAACCAAACCCAAAACAGGAACTTTTACGCTGTCGGTGGTAAACATATTATATGCCTTTCGTGCATCGGCCAAAGCTACTTCCTGCGGTGTGGTTACAATTGCAACTCCTGTAACGGGCACGGTTTGAACTAAGGTAAGATGAATGTCGCCGGTTCCGGGAGGCATATCGATCACCAAATAATCGAGTTCGCCCCAGTCGCCACCGGTAAGCATTTGGGTAAGATAATTAGATGCCATTGGTCCACGCCAAACCAAGGCTTTGTTCGGGTCAACAAAAAAACCGATCGAAAGCAATTTGATGCCATATTTCTCAATCGGCTCAAGTATGGTGCGGCCATCTTCTTCGCGAGCCGTAGGGTGGGCATTTACAAGGTCGAACATCAGCGGTACCGATGGGCCATAAATATCGGCATCCAACAAACCTACTTTTGCGCCAAGCTTTGACAGTGAAACAGCTAGGTTTGCAGCCACTGTCGATTTACCTACACCACCTTTGCCCGAAACTATCGCGATAATATTTTTTACCCCTTTAAGCATGGTAGAATCTGGACCTCGGCGGGTAGTGGTGCGCGAAATTAACTCAACATTAACTTCTGCATAAGGATCAACTCTACCTTGAATTGCCTTGATACAGTCATTTTTCATTTTATCCTTCATCGGGCAGGCCGGAGTGGTAAGTACCAACTTCATATTAACCTTATTCCCGTCAATTTCAATATCCTCTATCATGCCCAAAGATATCACATCCTTATGCAAATCGGGATCATGGACGAATTTCAACGCATTGATTATCTGTTCTTTATTCATGTTTTTCGGTTAATTCCTTATTTTTATTTAGAATGTGTAAAGATAATTTATTTAATGATATGCAGTTGGGAATAAAAACCATCTCTGGCATACTGCATTTTTAGATTGTGAATTGGCCATTCACCTGTCAATCACAGATTGGCTTTGAAAAATATGTAGTGCCTTTTCCGAAACGAAAAACCCCTACGTTCTTTTCTTAACGTAAGGGCTTTTTCTTTTATCAAATTTATGATTCGAAATCAGACTATTTACCTGATAAACAGCAACTCTCTGAATTTAGGCAAAGGCCATTTTTCGTTATCAACTATCAATTCGAGTTTATCGATATGGTAGCGGATTTCATCGAAGAACGGGAAAATCACGGTTGCGTAAACAATCGCTTTTTCACGATTGTCCTCAATGGTGTTGGCTTGTTTTCGCGCTGCAATCATCTCGCTTACTTTGTCTTCAATAATTTCGACATGTTCCGAAATCTCTTTGATCAGTTTAAGCCTACGCACAGAAAGAACATTGTATTCTGAAGTTTCGTAAAGGTTTTTAAGTCCTTGGGTGCTACTGATCAACATAGCCTGGTACTCTATTACTGTTGGGAGTATATGGTTCATGGCCAAATCGCTGAGTACCCGCGCTTCGATTTGTATTTTCTTTGAATAGAGTTCGTGGCGCACTTCGGTGCGAGCTTCCATTTCGATGTCGGTATAAACATTGGCACGTTTAAATAGCTCACGGCTTTGTGGAGTAAGATAAGCATCGTATATCAATGGAACAATAGCTTCGCAATCGAGGCCACGTTTTGCGGCTTCCACTTTCCATTCTTCGCTGTATCCATTGCCATCGTAGCGGATTGGTTTCGATTTTTTTATCAACCGACGCAAAACCTGCAAAATGGCTTCGTCCTTTTTCACTCCTTTTTCTATAATTGTATCAACTTCCGTTTTAAAATCAACCAATTGAACGGCAAGTGCCGTATTTAGAGGAATCATCGCGGAAGCACAGTTTGCGGATGAGCCAACGGCACGGAATTCGAAACGGTTGCCCGTAAATGCAAAGGGCGAAGTGCGGTTGCGATCGGTGTTATCCAACAGGATTTCCGGAATTTTACCAATATCGAGTTTTATGGCAGTTTTTTCTTCGGGCGACATTTTCTCATCGGTTACCCGATTCTCGATTTCATCAAGCATTTTTGTCAACTGCTGCCCCAAAAAGGCAGAAATAATTGCCGGAGGTGCTTCATTGGCCCCTAACCTATGTTGGTTTCCAGGAGAAGCAATAGATGCCTTCAGCAGTGCGTTGTGCTTATGCACAGCAACAAGCGTATTGATAAGGAAAGTCAAAAATTGGAGGTTCAAGCGCGGGGTTTTGCCTGGCGACAACAAATTGACGCCTGTGTTGGTGGCAACCGACCAGTTGTTGTGTTTCCCCGATCCGTTTATTCCCGAAAATGGTTTTTCGTGCAGCAGTACTTTAAAATTATGCCGGCCTGCCACCTTGCGCATTACCATCATTATTAACAGGTTATGGTCGTTTGCCAGATTTGTTTCCTCATAAATTGGCGCCAATTCATATTGGTTGGGCGCAACTTCGTTGTGGCGGGTTTTTAAAGGGATGCCCAATTTATATGCTTCATATTCCAGATCTTTCATAAAAGCTAGCACGCGGCTTGGGATCTGTCCAAAATACTGGTCTTCCAACTGCTGGTTTTTGGCCGAGGCGTGGCCCATTAAAGTACGATCGGTTAAAACCAAATCAGGGCGCGCATTAAAAACGGCTTCGTCAACAAGAAAATACTCCTGTTCCCAGCCTAGGTTGCTATTCACGCGGGTAACATCTTTATCGAAATACTGGCAAACCTCCACAGCAGCTTTATCCAAATAATGCAGCGCTTTAAGCAATGGTGTTTTATAATCGAGAGCTTCGCCGGTGTAGGAAATAAATATGGTTGGGATAATCAATGTTCCTTCCAACACAAATGCAGGCGACGATGGATCCCAAGCTGTATAACCACGCGCCTCAAAAGTATTCCTGATTCCTCCGCTTGGGAAACTCGAAGCATCAGGTTCCTGTTGAACCAACAGTTCGCCTGAGAAAACCTCAATGGCAGTTCCGCGACCGGTAGGAACGGCAAAAGTATCGTGTTTTTCGGCAGTACTTTCGGTAAGCGGTTGAAACCAATGCGTGTAATGGGTTGCGCCAAGGCTCAGTGCCCAGCTTTTCATACCCATTGCTATTTGATCGGCCAATTTCATATCGATGCGTTTGCCATAGTCAACTGCATCAACCACAGCTTTGTACGCATCTTTCGGCAGGTATTTTTCCATTTTAATCCTGTCGAACACATAAAGCCCATAATAATCAGAAGTTTTTTCACCGGGAGCCTTAACCTCGACCGGCCTTCTTTTAAGCGCATCTTCCAATGCTTTGAAACGTAAAGTTGCCATATAAAATTCAGTTTTGCTATATTATCTGCAAATGTACTATATATTTTAATATACCCCCTAAAATATTCTGCAATATATAGAAAATAAGTATTTAATGTCAATTTACCCCCATTATTATTAATACAGTATCAAAATTTGTTGATATTTATATTTTTATACAGTTAGAATATCCCCTCATTGAAAAGCAAAAGCACAGCATTCATTGTCTCAATGTAAAATCAGCTAAAGAAGCGCAAATTTTTTTCAAGCCATTGGTTGCACAAACTTTTGACTTTTGCTTTTTAAAGCTACGGCAGGCTTTGCTCACTACCTTTGACTTAGTTTTTTTGAACTAAAAATACTGACTGAATAAAAATCGATTCAAGCATTTATATATTGACGAGAGACTATTATACTTGAAGGATAGAAGTTAAAAATTACCTTTATAAGCGATTCTAAGAATGGGAATTAAAGAAATTCAATTTATAGGTTACACAATCAGAGGAATAATATACTATTGTTTTACAGGTAGTTGAATTGGAAATAGGAGCTATAAATTATATTCCTGGTCATACAATCCGCTTCTGCGGACAATCAACCTTATTAAAAGTTGCGCAAAAATAACGATAGAACCAAAAGTAATAATAAATTTGTAGCGGTTTAACAATCGCTTTCCCATGAAAACAACTTTCCGATTCTTTTTTTTCTTCGTACTATTATCAGGCTTTATATTAACAGCGTGTGAGCCTGTCGCTGATCCTGTTGCTGGCGATGATGCCCGCGATCCTTTTATAGGTTACTGGCAATTTTTAGAAAGCGGCAGTTATAAAAGTACAGATGCACAGAGTTATATAGTGGTAGTTACCAAGGATCCCGACAACAGTACCCAGGTTTTACTTAAGAACTTTGGTAATCCAGGAACACAAGATATAAGCGTTATAGGCATTGTTACCACAAATCAAATTGTGGTTTCGCAACAAAATATGAGTAACGGTTGGGTTGTTGAAGGATCGGGCAAAATAAGCAATCCTACAAAAACTGCTATGACCTGGACTTATTCGATAACCGCTGCCGCCGAAAAACTTTATTATTCAGCTACAGCAAACCGGCAATAGTGATTTGTTGAACTATTGTTTTTCTTAGGGAGTTTAAAGGGTTGTGTTAATAATGCACATACCAATTTTGCCCTTGCCACTAAAACCCCGCCCCAATTTCTTACTTCACCATAAATTTCCCCGAAAACCTTCCATTTTCAGTTGATTTGTAAAAGTATATCCCTGACGAGTAGGAATGTATATCAAGCACAATTTGTCCTTGTTTTTGTGATAAGCCAATCTGGTCAAGTCTATGGCCTTGCATATCGTAAATTGCCAACCAAACAGGAATAACTGACTCGTTCAACTTATAGTCGAAAACCACCCAATGGGTTGCAGGATTGGGTGAAATTTTAATCCAAGAATCATTTTCCTGATTGTCTTTTGAAGGGTTCTGCATTCCCGTTTGATTGTAAGCGGGTTCAAAAGGTGTACAATACGAAGACTGTAAATAACAAGAAAAAGTCGGCGCGAGCAATCCAAATTCCTTGGTTTCTTCAATTTTTGGCTCTATAAATGAACATTCTGCTTTCTGTATTTCAGGTTGATCCAGACTAAGATTATTCCCATAATTTCCTGTAAAATGAGATGGGCAAGTATTGGTTTGGCTCGTTGGAACTAGTTGTATTCCGGCATAATTTAAAGGGGCATTGTTTTGTGAATGAAAATAGGAAACTGCCGAACCACCACCGTTATAAAAATTGAAAACCGAATTTTCCGAAAATGTATTCCCGGCATCAAACACACCGCTTTTTTGCATTGGGGCAATCGTCGAAACGGGATTGTTTGTAATATAAAAATCGTAATTGTTTCCTGAATTTGTATTGCAAAGGAAAGTCAATCCGGTTTCGGGGAAGGTTGCGGAAGCGTTTTGTCCATCGGCCAATATGGCCACATTCAGGTTTTGGAATTTGTTTTTATAAACCTCGTTATATGCCGCTCCTGAGTTCGCAAACTCTATTCCTGAATACAAAGCTCCGCTGTAGGAATTGCCACCTGCAAACGAATTTTCCTCAATGCTAAAACCACTGCACGAAAGTAAAACCATACCATAACCGTAACCCGCACAATTGGGTGACTGCCCCATTTTAAAATCGTTACCAATAATTTTTGCATTGTTAACTAAATCCATTTCAATACCATAGCCATTATTAACAAATTTGCTGTTTTTCACGGAAATGCTTTTCTCCAGTTCTGTATTTGACGCAAGTATCCCGTATTCAAATCCTTTAAAGCTCGTACTATCCTGAATCGTAAACTGATTTTGACTAACTGAATAGTCATAGATTCCCGAAACCCGGAAACCTGCATTTACCGAATGTATTCCATATCCGGCAGGGCTTCCACTGCGTTTATTCAAAAAATCGCAACCAGAAAACTGTATCCCACTGACATCCCAAAGGGAAACCTGGGCATAAAATGGTGCAGTATTTCCGGGGTAAAGGCTATCCACTTCAAAAGTGCAATTTGTAAAAGAGCTAATATTATCCGTTTCGTTCCCCGAAACAGGGTTAAAGTTTTTATATTTTACAAATTCGATACTGCGGCGGTTGTTGCGGAAAACCACTCCGCTCCCGGCTTTAACAATTCCACCCGTGGAAGCAAAATCATCAGGGCGCCAATTGGTTATTCCATTATAGGCATTTTCGAGTATTGACCCGTTTCTCAATTCTACTTCACCTTGCGCACAACTTCCGTTTATATTATACTGATGTTCAGCACTGTTGCCCCATACTTCAATCCCCTGCCATTGCAAACTACACGCACTGCTAAGGATGCTCCCATCAACAACCAATTTGCCACCGGGCTTTACGATGATTTTACATCCCCTATCCTTAAATTTCAATATAGAAGACTTGATATGCAATACCTTATTTTGCTCAACAGAAACAAGTCCGGTTACCAGCAAATTCCGGTTTTCCCAAATGGTATCACGGATTATTGAAACACTGCCGATTGTCGGGCAAATAAGGCTTGCAGGGTCAACAAAGCCTGCCGGAATTATGACTCCGGGCTCCATTTCCAGGTTTTGCAACCCATTTTCAAATGCCAAAACCGCTTGGGCAGAAACACAAAGCACTGCTCCTGATTTTACCAATAGTTTCCCCGAACCGTATATGGCTAAAAACCCACAATCGTCAACACAAAAAGTTGTGCCGCTTTTAACTTCAACATATCCACTGTCCTCAATACTAATGGATGCTGCCGATTTAATCCTAACCGTACTTGAATTTTTCAAAACCAGGCCAGCATTTTCTTCCAGATGGATTTTTGCCCCGGGTTCAACAGTGAATACCGTTGGCGAGGCAAACGCTTTGTTCCCTATTAAGTCAATGGGTTCCGTCATCCGGGTTGCTGTGGTTCCCTGGTCTAAGGTTAGGGTCTTGTCCGTTTTCAGGTTCAGCGAGTAACCGGTTGCAGTTGCAATTGGGGAAACCACTATTTTGTCGGCACACCAACGCACATGCTTGTCCACATCCACATCATCAAATCGAATTTGTACCTGAATCGTCCCATCAGCGTTCTGATTGAGTATTTCAACCGAAATCCCGTTCAAATAGACTTTTCTTACGTTTTTTGTCCCGGCAACCGGTGTGTCGTAGCCAACCATATTTATCATGGCGGCAGAGGAGGGATTGGTGCCAATACCGATTTTATTGTTCCCATTAATGGTAAAAGCATTTCGTGTGTGCCCGTTATTGAACAGGTTTTTGTAATACACACCATCAATTTTTTCGATGTTGGTGTAATACTGATCGTTATGATCAATAATATCATCGTGGTTCCAATCCACGGAGTAAAATTCCTGATCGCCACTACCAGTTAAGGGATTGGAGTTTTCGGACAATCTGGTAAATGGGTAAATCGGCGTTGGGTTCACACAATTGTTGGGAATTTTGGTATTTTCAAATTCCTTATCATAAAAACCTTCAGCGGTGATAGGACGCAAATAATAGGCATATCCGTTAAAAACTTCGTCGAAAGTGTTTCCCTGCCTGGTTTCACGGTCAATTTGCATATAGGCATACAACCCATAAGCCGCAGGTTGCACACAACTATTGCCATCCTGCCAAAGGAATTTGTCCCAGGGGCATTGGTTCATGGCAAAAGTGTTGTGGTTTTCTATCCACAAGAACTCAGGATATTCCTTTTCAGGATCGAGAAAAGGCAATTTTATGCGAATGGCATCGCCCGTTGTGGTAAAATCGCGGAGTGTATAAATACCTGAATGTTCAGGCTGGTCTGCATCCAGTTCGCCGTTCATTTCCTGAGTGTTGCCCGCATTACGTGCCGAAATTAGATATGCGTTGCCCGGCGATTTCCAGCCTAAGCGCAGCCTGTCCCAGGCATTCCACGAAAGCAACGAAGAACCTGAAAGACCCAGATTGCTCCAACCGCCAATGGATGGCAACCAATAATCGCCGCCCATAAACCAACCTCCGCCCCCACAATGAAAATCGAGTCCGCCATAGATCAAATGGGCATATTCGTGCACCATAATCTGGGTTGGAATACTTTCGTACGTGCCAAACACGCAGTATGTATTGGCATCGTGCCCCAGCATTTTGCCCGGCGAAGTGTAGGAATAATCGCCAATCCCGTTAAAAGCACTGTTGCGCCATATAAAAATAACATCATCATATTTCCGTGGGTTCTCCGTGCTGGGACTGGTTTTTGGAAGACCAAAATCAGTATCGGTGCAGGTCCAAAGATCATAATAATTGATACTGTTTAAGCCATTTGCAGTAACTATGTTATCGCCTAATTTGCTGTTAACTGTAGCGATTAGCTTTGTGTTATCCGGATTTATTGCATGTGTGCTTTCGGTATGCACCTTAAAAACACCACCGTTATCGGGAGCCAACAGGTAATCGCCCAATACGGTATAATTGCCCGACGAAGCCAATTGGTAATATCGGGTCAGCACACCCGTAGCATCGCCCAAAGGAGGGTTTGCGTCAGCAAGATCGTTGGCCCAGGTTGGCAGGCTGTGGGCGGGCCACCCTGCCGTGCCGTTAGCCGCTGTTGGGTCGCCGCCGTTGGCATACTCATATTCGGCAAATACAATCAAAACCCGTATTACGCCCGATGCAGGCAATTTAAACCCGTTCCTGCTTTCGTAAAAACCTTTAGAACCTTTGTTTTTCTGGCTAACTGTGGCGTTCGTTCCTTCCTGGCCAAATGCAATGCAATTCAGGACAACCATAAAAATAAGCATGATGGTTTTGAATATAATATACCGCATCGTTAACCTATTTGCTTTTGGTTTTGATTTATCCTGATTTCCCAATTGGTAATTTTTATAGAAATAAATGATTTTGACATACAAA
>CAIRHD010000250.1 GCA_903878265.1 uncultured Bacteroidales bacterium
AATATTTCCTTTAAATTTGATAAGCGTATTGTTGAAGGCTTGGATGGACTCCAGATCCAGATGATTGGTTGGGGTGTCGAGTAACATCACGTTGGCGTTGCGTATCATCATGCGGGCAATCATGCAGCGCACTTTTTCGCCCCCCGAAAGCACATTGGTTTTCTTGAAGATTTCTTCGCCCGAAAACAGCATTTTTCCAAGAAAACCGCGGAGGTACATTTCGTGGGTATCCTGCGAATATTGGGCCAACCAGTCGATAAGACTCATATCCGATTGGAACAATTCTTCGTATTCGAGTGGCATATAAGCTTTTAGCATTGTTTGCCCCCATTCGAAAGTACCTGTGTCCTGTTGGTCGTGGCCTTTCAGTATTTCGAATAAAGCGGTCATGGCTCGTGTGTCGCGCGACAGGAAAACGATTTTATCGTCTTTTTGCATTGTAAAGCTCAAATTTTTGAACAACAAATTGCCATTCAAGCTTTTGCTTAAGCCTTTAACCTCTAAAATATTGTTACCAGGTTCGCGTTCGGGAGTGAAAATTATTCCAGGATATTTTCGGGTCGAAGGTTTTATTTCCTCGATATTCAACTTCTCGATCATTTTTTTTCGGCTTGTAGTCTGCTTCGATTTTGAAGCGTTGGCACTGAAGCGGGCAATAAATTCGAGTAGTTCTTTTTTGCGGTCTTCTGCTTTCTTGTTTTGTGTAAGTTGCTGGCGAAGTGCTAATTGGCTCGATTCGTACCAGAAGGTATAATTCCCTGGAAACTGTTGAACCCTGTTAAAATCTATATCAACAATATGGGTACAGATCGAATCTAAAAAGTGCCTGTCGTGCGAAACCACTAAAACGGTATTATCAAAGTTCGATAAGTAACTTTCGAGCCAGTTCACCGTTTCGAGGTCGAGGTCGTTGGTAGGCTCATCCAACAAAAGGTTGTCCGGTTTGCCAAAAAGTGCCTGGGCAAGCAATACTTTTACTTTTTCCTTGCCACTCAACTCGTTCATGAATTTAAAATGAATATCTTCCTTTATTCCCAATCCACTCAATAAGTTAGCCGCATCACTCTCGGCATTCCAGCCGTCCATTTCGGCAAATTGTTCTTCCAATTCTGAAGCGCGGTGGCCATCATGCTCCGAAAAATCGGTTTTAGAATACAGAGCATCTTTTTCGTTCATTACTTCCCACAACTTCGAGTGACCCATCAGCACGGTGGTCAGCACAGTAAATTCATTAAATTCGGAGTGGTTTTGCCTGAGAACCGATAAGCGTTCGCCAGAACCAAATGATACATTTCCACGCGTACTTTGCAAATCGCCGGCAAGCATTTTAATGAAAGTAGATTTACCTGCCCCGTTTGCACCAATAATACCATAGCAGTTGCCTGAAGTAAATTTCATATTTACATCCTGAAACAATATCCGTTTTCCAAATTGAATACTTAAGTCTGAAACTGTAATCATTTAATTTTGTGTTTATTATAAGTGGAAGTATGCGTTTTTTAAGAGGGCTGCAAAAGTAGTCATTTTTGGTTGACTATTGTTGGCAAACTAACCCGAAATTGAATTTATAGTGTAAAATCTTATACAACTTAGCTTTACCAATAGTTTACCTCGCCAAGTAAGAGAATGAAAAATCAATTTCACTCAAATCATTCAATAGAGCTAAGATGGCCTACTTTACCTGAAAATAATATCCGCAATAAACCCCAATATTATAACCAGCTATATGGTCGGCATAACCCACATTGAACTCGGCATAAGGAGAGACCGTGAAACGGTTAAAATATTTGTTCAATTCGAGTCCAACGGCAAAACTCATTTGCTCGTTTGTATTTTGAATATTGGAATATTCACCAAACTTATACGAAGATTTAAAGCGCAACATACTTACATAAGGAGAAATATCAACCGTATTGTTATATGGTATGTGATAAGCAACATGTTCGGCCGACAAAGCTATAATAGCAATTTTAAATAAGAAATCCTTAAACGAAATATCTTCATCGTTTTCGTTATTACTGTTTCCCCAGAAAAAAATCCACATTGGCAACCCGATAATTCCAGGTCCTGCATGAAAATAATCGCGGCCAAAAACCAAATCAGAATCGAAACTTATTCTTTTGCCGATAAATGACCTAACTTTTAACCCACCAGCAAATTGTACTCCATTTGGGGTATTTAACAGCAGGTTGGCAGATCCAGAAATAGCATAATCACCAAAATAATGCTCTGGCCGACCATATCTGGCAGCATCAAGAGTTGGCTGATCCTGACTATAAATGTTTGCTGACAGCAACAAGAACAAAAAAACAGATAGATAATTTTTCACCATGTTTAATTTAGAAAGTTTAAAACTAATGAGTTTATTCACTTAAAATCCGCAAGAACGTTGTTACTAACCCATTTAAACAATGTGTAAAAGTATTATACACAATGCTTTGAGAGTTGAAAAAGAGTACCTGATTTATACTGGTACACGTACAAAGTATGAACGATAGCTTTTTCGGCATGAAATTACACAAAAACCAACCGATGTTAGCCTTTTTGCAGGGATTTTTTTCAACATTGGGTTTAACATTGTCAGATTAACTCAACTTGTTGATAATAAACGTACAAGAAATGAAACAACAGGTTTTTCAGGCAGTAATATAATCAGAAATCTAAAAAAGAGTCCACTCCGAAAATCCTGTAATAAGAAAATCATCAAGCCTTGTATTGAGCCTACCGAAGCAGAACCAAGAATAAAATATCAACAAAGTGTTTTTAATCAATAATATAAACTTTGTAAACGTAGCGATGTTGTGTCTTTATGGCTAATAAAGATTTTTCGGAGTGGAACAATATTGAAATACTATTAGTAATTTGTAAATCGAGTTATACTATTATTTCAGGCATGTGCTTCTAATGTTGCACTATGTGTTCTATTGTGGCTATTGTGGTCAAAATTTCTGCCAGTTATAATTTAGTAAAACAGAAAAAAAAAGGATTTAAGAACAAGGATTAAGATTTTAAATTCTAGAAATTCATTGCTAATCAGCTTACTAGCAAAATAAAATCAAAAATCAACATTCCTTGTTCTTAAATCAGTAATTATATTTCAATCTTTACCCTAATTAGGCGAAGTGCAGAAATTGGCATTGGTATCCCACCACAAGTTGGTATTTGTGCGGTCGCCACCAGCTCCCATAAGCAAAACACCTTTATTATACTCAACAGTGTTGTTGATAGCTTCAGTATCTGGGATTTTTACCCGTTTCATAAAACTCCTTGGATCGGTGATGCTTGTTGGTGCGGATCCAAAAACCACTGGATCGCGATAAACAGGTACATCAAAACGTGGGAGGTTAAGCCTGCGTTTGTCAGCCCAAGCTTCGATTGAAACATCGGGGAAAGAAGCAATGTATTTCTGGGTAATGATTTTCTCCAATTGTGTATTTCCAGCCCCGGAATTGTCGCTAAAATTCGCACTTGTACCTGCACCGTTCTTTTCGTTCGAAGTCAGATATGTAGCAGCTCCCGAAACACCCCAGCGGGTAAATGATGCAGTAACACCTTTTTCGTATTCGGATTTTGCATCACCACCGGAAGTAAAACCACGAAGTGCAGCCTCAGCTTTCAGGAAGCATACTTCTTCAAATAACATAAGGTCGTATTTGCGGGTTATGTTGCGTGCGCCATCAACACCTACAGTTTTAACACCTAACACAGCAATTTCAGTTTTCTTGTTTGGTGTCTGGTTCACATCGTTTGGATGCAAGCCTGGAGGAACGCCTTTCCAGGTGCCATCGGTTGAAGGATCGAACATCACAACTGCCCTTGGGTCAACTTTGGCTGGTTTAACTGTTGCGCCAACTGTTGCAGGCCAGGCAATACCACCAATATTGGTAACCAATTTCTCGAAAGAGGTTGTCATGTGTTGGGTTTCGCCCCAATTAAACAACAAAGTGTAGTTGTAGTCGTTGCCCCATCCTTTGTTGGATGGTGGGCATTTTGCTTCGTCGGCTTCCGTTTCCATAACACCTGCTGTAATGGCAGCCTGAGCCTGAGTTTTGGCCGTATTTACATCAACTTCCGAAACCCTCAAAGCCAAGCGCAGACGCAAGGAGTTGGCAAATTTCTTCCATTTTGCTATATCACCGTTAAAAATCATGTCCTCGCTCGAATTCAGGAAACCTTTAGTATCATCAAATGACTTTGAAGCCTCGTCCAATTCGGTGAAAAATTCGGCATACTGATTCTGAACCGAAACATAAGGAGGGTTTGCGACGTAGGTTTTATAACTTGGGAAAGGCATTACACCAAACAAATCGGTTGCCTGACTTTGGATATATACACGCCAAATCCTGGTTACAGCAACTGTGTTCACCCTGTTTGGGTCAACAGTGCCTTCTTTGATTATGGTATTGAGCTGCGAAACCCAACTTGGAACCGAATTCCAATAGCTGATTGTCCAACCATCATTGGAAAAGTAGTTGCGAGTGTTTGTCCAGCCCGAAGGCACTTCATCAAACATTTGTGAGTAAAGGTCGATATGGAGGTTTTTTACCCTCTGGTACATATCGGCACCGTTGTATGTAGAGCCAGCCCTTAACATTGTCGAAATCTGCGAACGGCTGAAATCGTACATGTCGGCAGTAGGTCTGTTCGGATCGCGATTCATTTGGTCAAGGTCGGAACAGGAAAACAGGCCAAAAATCAAAAGTATGAGGAAATATATTTTTGTTTTCATAAGATTAACTTTTTAAGGTTAGAAAGTAAGGTTTAGGTTAAATCCAAGGCTACGTAACTGAGGCATTGTTGCATACTCAATTCCTTGTGCATTGCCGGTGGAATAGGTTGCTTCGGGATTGAATCCTTTTGTTTTGCTCGAAATCATGAACAAGTTGCGTCCCACAAAACTTATTTTTATAGCCGAAAGCTTTGCTTTTGCCGAAATTGAAGCAGGTAAAGTGTAACCAATGCTTAATTCGCGGAAGCAAATATTGGTTGCATCATACATCCAAGCTTCGGTAATACTTGCAACACGACCCCAATAGTCTTGCGATGTTACTTTTTTAGTATTTGGTTCGCCAGATGAACTAAAAACGGAATTTGGAATGAGTAAACTATCAGATCGGTGTTCAAGTGTCATGGCCAGGGTCCCATTTGCAGCACCGGTTTTCATGCTGCCCATATATACTTTGCCACCATAACGCATGTCGATCATAAAACCAAGATCGATGCCGTAAATTTTCAAATTGTTGCTCAAGCCCATCATAAACTTTGGCTGATAGTTGCCAAGTTTCGACATTTTTTCCGATGGTAATGGAATACCCTGATCATCAACCAATATTTGACCGGCTTCGTTCTTCTGGTACGTATAGCCATACATATCGCCATAATCACCACCTACCTCGGCGACTACTTTAATAAACGAAACAGAACCATCGCTTAAGGTTTGAACCTTTACGGTGTCGTTCAACTCAATAATTTTGTTTGTGTTTTTCGAGAAATTTAATACAAGATCCCAGTTGAAGTTTTTCTGTTTTACAACGTTGGCATTCAAAGCGAGTTCGATACCTTTGTTTTCGACATTACCGGCATTTATAAGTTCATACTGATAACCGGTAGCTGGAGGTACGGTAAGCCTGAGGATTTGATCCATCGCATTCTTTTTATACCAAGTAAAGTCGATCCCAATCCGGTTTTCGAGCATCCTTAAATCCAAACCCAATTCGGTAGATTTGATACTTTCAGGTTTTAGGTTAGGGTTGGTT
The DNA here is from genome assembly GCA_903878265.1 of uncultured Bacteroidales bacterium. GTDB lineage: Bacteria > Bacteroidota > Bacteroidia > Bacteroidales > UBA4417 > UBA4417. Next base: position 5,757 of record CAIRHD010000250.1, read on the forward strand.
TTGTAATTGTCGCGGCTGGAAGTAAGCACCCCTTGAACATATTGGATGTTGTAATAATCGTCGAGCAAATAAGGATCGGTATCGTTACCCACATCGGCCCAGGAAGCACGGACTTTGGCAAAACTTATAGGCCCCAATCCAGTTCCTTTGTTTTCGAGCAATTGGCTTATGATAACACTTCCGCCGAAAGATGGATAGAAATATTTGCGGTTAGAACTTGGCAAAGTTGACGAAACATCGTTGCGTCCGGTAACATCGAGGTAAGCCCAATCGTTATATGATAGAGAAACGGTTCCATATAAGGACCTGATTTCTTTTTCACGTTTGGTAAAACTGGTTTCGCGGTTAACACCATTTACGATAGCATAAAAATCAGGGATTACAAGCCCTTGAGCCTGTGATAACTGATAGTTGGATTTATAATTCATAAGGTTGCCACCGAAAGTTGCACTTCCTTTTAATTTTCCTGTCAAGGTACCTTGTGCCATGAGAAGAAAATCAACATTTTGTTCTTTCGACTTTTCCTGGATCATCCTGAAATCGCCTGTTAAACCTTCGGTAAACCAATAAGGGGTTCCAGTTGCCAACCTATCGGAATACAAGGTTGTTGAATTATCCAAACCATAACGGACACGGAAATTCAACCAGTTTGTAAAATCGTATTTCAAGGATAAAAAGCCGATTATGCGATCTTTTGAATCATAATTGGTGTTACGGTATGCCGACCAGTAAGGGTTGCGCGACATGCCGTTATAATTGGCAACATACGAAGCTGGCGCACCATGCTCGGTAAATGCGTAGTTGGTGGATTCGTATTGGGTATAATCGCTCATGGCAACACTGCGTGGCATCAACAGGTAATTGAGGAAAATATTGTCGGGATCACTGGCAAGTTTTATCCTGTTCTCTGTATTTTGGTTGATGTAATTCAGTTTTACATCAGCCGAAAGTTTTTTCCATTGTCCAGTCGTCCTTACATCAACGGAAGTCCTGTCGAATTTGCTGTTTGGCACCACGCCTTTGTTATCTAATCGGGTCATCCCAAGCCTGAGCGTTGAGTTTTCAACGCCTGTTGTGAGTTCCAAACTGTTGGTGCTTGTAAAACCTGTTTGGAGGAAATCCTTGTACAAATCGTTGCCTGCTGCGGAATACGCTTTTTTGCCCATCAAAGCATCAACTGGAGTGCCATCCATTTTTCCGCCCCAGCTTCCTGAAGAAGTTACATCAAAAGCACCATTTACACCTTGTCCGTATTCGTTTTGGAATTCAGGAGTTTCCATTGGGCTTTCGAAAGTATTGTTGGTATTGAACGAAATACCAAGGCCTTTTTTTGATGTTCCTTTTTTGGTGGTAATCATCACAACGCCATTACCAGCGCGGCTTCCATAAAGTGCGGAAGCTGCAGGTCCTTTCAATACAGAAATGGATTCGATGTCGTCGGGCGAAATATCGGCAATTCCCGATCCCCTGTCCACATTACGGTTTCCCCAATAGTCGTCGGTTCCGCCAGTTGAGCTATTAATAGGTATCCCATCAACCACAACCAAGGGCTGGTTATTGGAGCCGATGGAGTTGTTGCCACGGATAATCATCCTCGACGAGCCAGATGCACCGGTGGAAGCCTGACGGATCTGCAAACCAGCGATTTTTCCGTTAAGCGCATTTACAACGTTAGGGTCGCGGGTTTCGGTAATGTCGCTGCCTTTCAGCTCCTGCATCGAATAACCAAGAGCTTTTTTCTCGCGCTTAATGCCCAAAGCTGTTACAACAACGCCTTCAATTACTTCGGCAGAAACTGATAAGCTAACATCGATTACAGATTGGTTGCCAATAACAACATCTTTAGACTCGTACCCAAGGAACGAAAAAGCCAAAACCTGGGCTTCAGCGGGCAATTTTAGCGAAAACGCCCCGTTCAAATCGGTTATTGTTCCGGCGGTAGTTCCTTTTACTACCACATTTACACCAGGAATGGTAGAGCCATCTTTGGCATCGGTTACCTTTCCGGAAATGGTTTTTTGGGCCAATACGAACTGCCATGAGCAGAACAAGATCAACGCCATCAAGAGTGTCATTTTTTTCATAAGCACTTTTGTTTTTTAAGTAAGACTTAGGTTTAGTTGGTTGGTAATTAGATTAGATGTTTAAAAATAATTTAATTGAAGCGGCTAAAATAATAAAATTTATTACAAACATGCCACTAAATAAGAATAAAAATCAGTTAAAAAATGTTCGTTTTAACAAATAATTTATATAGTGCTGATTGTGTGATTTTTAGCCTAATACCAATGATATTCGTATTTTCGCTCTTCGTTTGCAATACATACATATTTTATTTAGTTGGATCTACTTTATAATATATTTAGCAATAATTTGAACCATCCATTTCTAAATTAGTAAAGATACAATGGGTTATAATATTTTGTTTGTATTGAATTTAATACAAATAATGAATTAATTGGGCTATTTCAAACACGTTTTTAAGGACAACCTTCCCTTTTTTTTCTGAGAAAAACGTGAGGAATATGTCCGAAATGGCCAAAGCCAAAGAACCAGTCCATAAATAAACCTTGCAGATTTGTAGCCTGAAAAATAATAGAATGAATATCCAAAAATTAATGTGCGAAAGAATAACAAAATTTCAGCGTTTCTATATTGTTGTATAACAATAATTTGAACGATAAATAAAAGATTAATTAACGAATAAAATATAATTCTCGCCAATCTTACTAATTTTTTTAACAATGTTAGTTGTTATTCTTAATGATTGTTGTAAATTTACCCCGTCTTACATTAAGTTTAGTTTCCAAAATTAAATTTTCGAAATAGACAACATTTTTATAATGGAGCTAAACCCAGTTTAATGATACTTAATAGCTTAAATCTGGCAAGGGAAACATTCATTATCCTTTTATTGGATTAAAGGATAGCTTCAATCGTCTTGTACAAACTAAATAAAAACACAGAATGAAAAAAAGCATGTTATTCGGCAATACAACCCGGGATCCAAGAAGTAACGGATCAAAGAAAAACGGTCTTAAATTATTGATATTAAAAGAATTATATCAAAACGGATCAAAATCGATCCCTGAGCTGAGCAAGATTATCCACATGAGTACCCCAACCATCACCAGGGCGATCGACGAATTGAAACTTGCCGGTTCGCTTACCGAAGAAGGAATCGGGACGTCGAGCGGTGGCCGCCGCCCTAATTTATATGGGCTTAATCCTTCTGCTAAATATGTTTTAGGCGTCGATATCAGCAGGTATCATATTCGTCTTGGTATGTTTAACTTTGTTAACCAGCCTGTTGTGGATATTAAAGTTATTGACGAAGGACTTGAAGTTTCAAAGGATTTCCTCAAAAGCCTCAAAATTGCTGTCGAAGATTTTATTATCGAGTCGGGAATTGACAAAACAAAACTTATGGGCATTGGGATTGCACTTCCAGGACTGATCGATTTGCATACTGGCATCAGCTACAGCTACCTGCAAGACGAAAAACCAGCCACTATACAGTTCGAAAACATGTTCAATTACCCTGTTTTTGTCGAGAACGACACTAAGGTGATGGCTCTTGGTGAACAGGCTTTTGGTATGGCCCAGGGCAAACAAAATGTGCTGTGCCTCAACATTGGTTCGGGGATTGGATTAGGGATGATCCTCAATGGTAAATTATACAGAGGGAATTCAGGTTTTTCGGGCGAGTTTGGGCATATACAGGTTGATCCCGAAGGGCAACTTTGTTATTGTGGCAAAATTGGCTGCCTCGAAACCATGGCTTCAGGAACAAAAATGATAAAGCAAGCGCGTAAGGAAATAGCCGCCGGTGCTACAACGGTTATCAAGACTTTGGTTGATGGCGACCTTTCCAAAATCAATATCGAAATTGTGTTGAAAGCCGCCCAGCATGGCGACCAGTTTGCAATTGGTTTACTTGCCAACATTGGCGAACACCTTGGAAGAGGCATTGCAGTGCTTATCCATTTGTTTAACCCAGAGCTTATTATCATTGGTGGCGAACTCACCAAAGCCGAAAATTATATTATTGACCCGATACAGCAGAACCTCAATAAATTTACCATTGCGAAAATTCGCCGTGATGCGCAGATTTTTACTTCCAGTCTGGGTCAGAATGCTGGATTGATGGGAACTGTTGCCTTGGTAATGAACAAAGTTTTTCAAAAAGAATAATCTTGATATATATACATTTAACAAATTGATTTACTGTGTTTTGATGAGCTGAAAGCGTTAATTTTTACCGAAGTTGTTTTTGCACAAAATTCAAAATAAAAAGATTGGTATGGATTACAGGAACCTTGCATTTTTAGCAATAGTAGCATTTTTCAGCAGCTTTTCAATGGCATTGAAAGCGCAGAACAGCGCAGTTCCTGATTGGGAAAATCCTGCTTTGACTTCTTTCAACACTTTTATGCCACATGTTACATATATTCCGTATGATAGTGAGGTCAAAGCAGTTAAAAATATTGTCAAAGAATCCTCGTTTTACCAATCGCTAAACGGAACATGGAAGTTCAAGTTATCGGAAAATTACACCAAGGTTCCTGATGGGTTTTTCAAACCCGGATTTGATGCTTCCGGTTGGGAAAACATCAAGGTTCCGTCAACCTGGGAAGTTCAGGGTTACTCCTACCCTATTTACACTAATATACCTTACGAGTTTTACTCCAAAGGCCCTTTGCCTCCACATGTTCCTTATGATTATAATCCGGTTGGAACCTATATCTCCCAATTTTCCACACCTAAAAGTTTCGCTAACAAAAAAGTGTTTATCCATTTTGGTGCTGTTAAATCATTTTTTTATATCTGGCTCAATGGGAAATATATAGGTTTTAGCAAGGATTCAAAAACACCTGCTGAGTTCGACCTAACGCCATACCTTACAAGCGGAAACAACACTTTGGCTTTACAAGTTTTCCGCTGGAGCGATGGTTCTTATTTGGAATGTCAAGATATGTGGCGCATGAGTGGCATAAACCGCGATGTATTTATTTATGCCCGTCCGACAGTCTTTATTCGCGATTTCTTCGCAAACGGAAACCTGAAAGATAATTATATAAATGGTAATCTTGAAGTTGACATACTTTTCAATAAATTAACTACTCAAGATGTAAAATATCAAAATGTTAGGATAAACCTGTACGATAAGAACAATACTGAAAAACCGCTTAGTTCCGAAACCCTTGCCGTTGAACAAGTTGTTGGCAAGGACAGCCTCCATTACGAAAAATTCATCCCCAATATTAAAAAATGGTCGGCTGAATCGCCAAATCTATACATACTTACGCTTACATTGCTTGATAAAGATAGCAACTGCATCGAAAGCCTGAGCAACCGCATAGGATTTCGCACAAGCGAGATAAAAAATGGGTTGCTGCTTGTAAATGGAACTGCCATTAAAATTAAAGGAGTGAACCGGCACGAACACGATCCTATTACTGGCCACGTTATTTCGAGAGAATTGATGCTGCTTGACATTAAAATGATGAAGCAGAACAATATAAATGCCGTCCGCACTTGCCATTATCCAAACGATCCGTACTGGTATGAACTTTGCGACGAATACGGCTTATATGTGATTGATGAAGCTAACATCGAATCGCATGGGATGGGTTACGACTTAAACCGTACACTTGGTAACAACCCAATCTGGGAAAAGGCACACATCGACCGCACACGCCGCATGGTTGAACGCGATAAAAACCATCCTTCGGTAATAATCTGGTCGCTTGGCAACGAAGCTGGGAATGGCTGTAATTTTCAGGCAACATATAAATGGATTAAAACCAGGGATTTAAGTCGCCCTGTACAATACGAGCGTGCAGGCCATGGATGGAATACCGATATTTATTGTCCCATGTACGAAAGTGTTCAGAGTTTGCTCGATTATGCATCAAAAAAGCAAGACAAACCATTGATTCAGTGCGAGTATGCTCATGCAATGGGAAACAGCTCTGGCAATCTGGTTGATTACTGGGATGCCATCGACAACAACGCTCAGTTACAAGGCGGATTAATTTGGGACTGGGTTGATCAAGGCTTGCAAAAATTTGACTCGGCAGGAAGAAAATATTGGGCTTTTGGTGGGGATTATGGGCCAAAAGATGTACCAAGCGATGGGAATTTTTGCACTAATGGATTGGTATTTGCCGATCGGGTTCCACATCCGGGGCTTTCGGAAGTTAAAAAAGTATATCAATATGTAAAATTTACAGCTGTTGATTTAGGCAAACTCAATTTTAGGTTGGCCAACAAATATGCTTTTATTGATTTGAAAAACACCCATTTATTATGGGAAATTACCGAAAACGGGGTTTGTGTGGATAAAGGGATATTATCAACCGAAAATATTCCCGCCGGAAATTCGCGTGATTACAGCATTTCGTGGAAAAATAAAGCAAACAAACCTGGCAGAATTTATCACCTCAACTTATTCCTAAAAACCACTAACGACTGGCCTTTGCTTGGTAAAAATCACATACTTGCTTCCGAACAGTTTGAACTGCCATTTTCAACAGAACTTAAAAAGATAAATCCATCCTTATTGCCTACTCTTACTTCTTCCGAAACAAGACCTAAAATCATTGTTAATGGAAAAAGTTTTAATATAGAATTCGATAAAATTTCAGGCACAATCACATCTTTCACTTTCGAAAACCTGCAACTGATCGTTCAAGGGCCTTTGCCAAATTTCAGGCGCGCGCCACTCGACAACGATGTTGGAAGCAAAATGTTTGTTAAATGCAAACCTTGGTACGATGCCAGTGAAAATAGGATTGTTAAAGCGGTTACTCTCGAAAATAAAGATCCAAAAGCCATAAAAGTGCTTATATCCTTTACGTTGCCGGATGCAAACAGCGAACTTTTAACGCAATACACGGTAACTGGAAACGGAGATGTGTTGATTGAAAACAGCCTAAAAGCTGGCGAAAAACTGCCTTGGATCCCACGACTTGGGATGAACATGCAAGTTGTTGGATCACTCAATCAAGCCGATTACTTTGGCCGTGGCCCATTTGAAAATTACCCCGATCGCAAAACTGCTTCTTTTGTTGGAAAGTACCATACTACCACCGACGAAATGTATGTCCCTTATGTAAGGCCACAGGAAAACGGCTACCGAACCGATGTAAAATGGTTCTCGATAAACGATGGAAAAATGGTTGGGATTTATTTTGAAGGCTATCCTAACCTATGCTTCAGCGCATTGCCTTATGCCTATGATGATCTGAAAGGGTATGAACACAAAGGCAAACATGGCAACCTGCTCCAAAAACAATCATTTACCGATTTGAATCTCGATTATTTGCAGTGCGGGGTTGGCGGAGACGATAGCTGGGGAGCATGGCCGATGGAAAAATACTTAATCCCCGCCCAAGATTACAAGTGGTCGTATCGTATGAAGCCTTACAACGTTACAAAAGAAAAGCCGGAAATGCTTTGGGAAAATAAAATTGAAAGCAAACCATAGGGAAAAATGAAAATCGCAGATATAAAAGGATATTCTTCCGAGGCATACAGTTCCATTCTGAATGATGATGCGTTTGTAACCAGGTTTGAGAAAATTCCGGTAAAGGTTTTCTCATCAGCATCCACAGGATCGATGGATGTTGCCATGAGGATTGCAGAACTTATAAAAAAGCGTAGGGAAACCGGTGAAAATGTTGTGCTGGGTTTGGCAACCGGTTCAACACCGTTAAAAGTGTATAACGAACTGATTCGCTTGCATAAGGAAGAAGGCTTGAGCTTTGCGAATGTAATTACCTTTAATCTCGACGAGTATTATCCGCTTGAACACGACCATCAGCAAAGCTATAACCATTTTATGTGGGACAGGCTCTTCAAACATATTGATATAAAAGCTGAAAATATTCATATCCCATCGGGAAGCATCGACAAGGACGATGTTGCAGCTTTTTGCCGCAATTACGAAAAAAAGATAATCGAATGTGGAGGTATTGATATACAATTGCTTGGAATTGGGCGAACAGGCCATATTGGGTTTAACGAACCTGGTTCTGCGTTTACATCAAAAACACGTTTGGTAACGCTCGATAGGATGACCCGCAACGATGCCGCCGACTCGTTTAACGGCGAAGAACATGTTCCGCATTTTGCAATCACCATGGGCGTTGGTACAATTATGGCCGCCAAAGAGGTGTTCCTGATGGCCTGGGGCGAAGGCAAGGCCGAAATATTGGCAAAAGCTGTCGAAGGGCCGGTTACTGACGTTATTCCTTCCACTTACCTACAAAACCACACAAATACAACTTTCATAATCGATCCACCTGCCGCTGCTCAACTCACGCGGTATAAATCGCCCTGGCGTGTTGGCCAGTGCGTTTGGACCGACAACATGATTCGGAAAGCTGTATTGTGGCTTTGCACGCAGACAGGAAAACCTTTGCTTAAACTTACCGAACGCGATTACAATGATTTTGGGCTTTCGGATTTGATAACAAGCCATATTTTCAGTAAGATAAACATCAAAGTTTTTAATGACCTGCAGCATACCATTACCGGTTGGCCTGGTGGGAAACCTAATGTTGACGATTCTACACGCCCCGAACGCGCATTGCCTTTCCCAAAACGGGTGGCACTTTTCAGCCCACATCCCGACGATGATGTTATTTCCATGGGTGGGACTTTTGCACGCCTTGTTGAACACGGCCACGATGTGCATGTTGCCTACCAAACTTCTGGAAGTATTGCGGTAAGTGATGATGATGCAATACGTTATCTCGATTTTGTGCGGAATTACGAGAAAATTTACAACATTGATGAGCCAAAAGCAGAGTTGCTTTACATTGAATCATCCAATTTTTACCAGAACAAGAAAAAAGATAGCATTGAACCAACCGAACTTCTGGCAGTAAAAGCAGCGATCCGTCGTGGCGAAGCTACTGCCTCCTGCCGCTACATTGGCCTTCCTGAAAAAAACGTGCATTTTCTCGACCTTCCGTTCTATGAAACTGGAACGGTAAAAAAAGCCCCGCCTACCGAAGCTGATATTCATTTGACCATGCAGTTTCTTCGCACATTAAAGCCTCACCAGATATATGCCGCTGGCGACTTGAGTGATCCACACGGAACCCACCGCGTTTGCATCGATATAATTATCGAAGCCATCGAACGCATGAAAAACGAGGATTGGATGCGCGATTGCCGTGTGTGGCTTTACCGTGGCGCATGGCAGGAATGGGACATTGAAATGGTTGATATGGCAGTTCCTCTGAGTCCGGAAGAAGTTGTAATAAAGCGGAATGCCATTTTCAGGCATCAATCGCAAAAAGATGGAGCTATGTTTATGGGTGCCGATAAACGCGAGTTTTGGCAACGGGCTGAAGAAAGGAATAAAAACACCGCCCGACTCTACGATAAACTTGGAATGGCCGAATATGAGGCAATTGAGGTGTTTGTGAGGTATGAGGTGGAGTAATGCGATAATGTGGTAATGCGATAATGTAAAAATTTGAAAATTTGAAAATGAGGTAATTTGAAAATTAACCCTTCGAGTAGTTTATTTAACATTCGAAATAATCGAACTGGTTTTCCTCACCATCGAAACAGTTAATTTGATAGAAAATTAGATAACAAATAGTAAATCAATAAATAACAATTAATAATCTGAATCTTATGAATTCATCATCCACGGCTGTAAACCAGAAAAACTACATCATGTCGCTGTCCATTATTGGTGCACTGTTTTTTATCTTCGGTTTTGTAACCTGGCTCAACGGTTCGCTCATGCCATTCCTTCAAACAGCGTGTGAATTGACACCTTTTCAGGCCAGTCTTGTTACCCTTGCATTTTACATTGCATATTTCGTAATGGCCTTGCCATCGTCCTTTGTCCTAAAGAAAATAGGATATAAAAATGGGGTTTTTGTCGGATTACTGATTATGTCTTTGGGTGCTTTAATTTTTATTCCTGCCGCTTATTCACGCAGTTTTGGAGTTTTTCTGGCCGGGTTATTTGTATTGGGAACTGGTTTGGCGCTTCTGCAAACGGCAACAAATCCATTTATTACCATAATCGGTCCTCGCGAAAGTGCTGCCAAACGCATGGCAATTATGGGCATTTGCAATAAAATGGCAGGAGTTTTCAGTCCTTTGGTCCTAACTGCATTAATTCTACACGGGATGGAAAAATTTAGTGAAAACAACCTCGCCCTGCTCACATTAGATCAAAAAGAATTGTTACTTAACGAGCTTGCTTCGAGAATTGTAGGCCCTTACGCTGCGATGGCTTTGCTGCTTGCTATTTTTGGGATTCTGGTAAAGTTCTCATCCTTACCAAATGAAATTGATATTGAAGCAGACGATCATGAAACACTCAAAGGATTTGTAAAACAGATACCAGATGCACTCAAAATCAGACACCTACTATTTGGCATCATTACATTGTTCGTTTATGTTGGGGTTGAGGTTATGGCTGGCGACAGCCTTACCCAGTTTGGAAGATCCTTACAATTGGATTACGCACCGAAACTTACTGCTTTTACAATGGCATTTATGGTATTCGGTTATATTTTGGGCATTGTTTTGATTCCAAAAATAATTAGCCAATCAAAAGCCCTGGTAATTTCAGCAATCTTGGGCGCTTTATTTGCCTTGGGTGCAGCAACATCCTCGGTTACCGAAAACAACCTTTTTTCAAGCATGTTCGGTTGGCTCAACAGTCTTTTAGGATTTAATATCCCATTGCTCCCAAATGCAGTTTTCTTTGTTACTTTATTAGGTTGGGCCAATGCTTTGATGTGGCCCGCAATATGGCCTCTAGCCCTAAATAATTTGGGCAAATACACCAAAATTGGATCAGCACTGCTTATCATGGGTATCGCAGGCGGTGCGTTAATTCCACCAACTTATGCCAAGCTTGGGCAATCAATCGGATTTCAGCAGGCATTGTGGATTATGGTTCCCATATACCTTTTCATAATTTATTACGCAACTGTCGGACACAAGATAAAATCAAAACAACAAAATTAATTGAACATTATGAAACCAACTTTATTAGTTCTCGCTGCCGGAATGGGCAGCCGTTATGGAAGCCTTAAACAGATTGACCCCGTCGGGCCTTCGGGCGAAACAATTATCGATTATTCCATTTACGATGCCATAAGGGCAGGTTTTGGAAAGGTCGTTTTTATTATCCGCAAAAGTTTTGAACAGGATTTTAAAGAGCTATTTATCAATAAACTCCAGCCATTTATCCCAGTTGAATACGTTTTTCAAGAAATTGATAAAGTGCCAGCTGGTGTTGAAATTTCGCCCGAACGCAGCAAACCATGGGGAACTGCTCACGCCATCCTTATGGCAAAAGATGCTATCAATGAGCCGTTTGCTGTGATTAACGGTGATGATTTTTATGGAGCTGGGGCTTTTCAAACCATGGCCAATTACCTCTACGCCCTAACCGACCAACAACAAACCCAATATGCTTTGGTTGGCTATCAGGTTGGGAATACCATTTCGGAACATGGAACCGTGTCGCGTGGCATTTGCCTTGCCGACGAAAACGAGTTGCTGGTTTCGGTTACCGAACGGACCAATATTCAATATACAAGGGGCGGAATTGCCTATCAGGATTCCGAAGGAGCCTTTGTTTTCCTAAAACCGGAAACTTTGGTTTCCATGAATTTCTGGGGATTTACACCCGAATACTTCAAACAAACAGAGCCTATGTTCAGTGCTTTCGTGAAAGCTAACACCGCTTCCTTAAAGGCTGAATTTTATATCCCTTCTGCAATCGACTCGCTTATAAACAGTTCAAGTGCAAGCGTAAGAGTGCTTCGCAGCAATGCCAGATGGTTCGGTGTTACCTATATTGAAGACAAACCTGTAGTAATTGAAAAATTAGCCCAACTTATTAAAACAGGCGTATATCCTGCCAAACTTTGGAAATAAAAAAATGGAAAGGAATATTAAAGAAATTGTTACACATTTCGACATAATTGGAGAATTTGAAGGATTTGAAAAAAACGTAACCGGTCATATTAACGAATCATACCGAATACACACCACATCCAAAGTTCACCCAGGATATTTCCTGCAATGGATCAACAACAATATTTTTAAAAATGTAGAAGGTTTAATGGACAATATTTGTTCCGTTACCAAACACCTCGCAGGAAAATTGGCCGAAAACCTTGAACTCGATTTTGACGTTCTTGAGGTAATACCTTGCAACGATGGAAAAAATTTCTATCTGGATCCAGATGGCCAATATTGGCGGCTTTATAAATTCATCGATGATGCCCATGGTTATAATGTGGTGGAAAACATTGAAATAGCGAACGAAGGAGGCAAAGCATTTGGCTTGTTTATGTCGCTGCTTGCCGATTTGCCATCAAATGGGCTTTCGGAAACCATTCCGAATTTCCATAGCATCGAGAAACGCCTCGAAGCCTATAAAAAATCGCTTAAGGATGATGTTGCCGACAGGGCAAATGATATTCGGGAGGAAATTGCTTTTGTTACTTCCAGGTCAGAGCAAATGCTTCATATCCCTGCCCTTATCAAATCAGGAAGTTTGCCCATGCGCATTACCCACAACGACACCAAGTTCAACAACATTTTATTCGATTGTAACGACCATGCTTTGTGCATTGTTGATTTGGATACAGTGATGCCAGGCAGCATATTATTCGATTTTGGCGATTCAATCCGCACTGGAGCAAATACTGCAAATGAGGACGAACAAGACCTGAGTAAAGTTGACATCAATTTGCCGATTTATGAGGCTTATACCCGCGGTTTTATCGAAAGTACGCGCGAAACCCTTTGCACCGTCGAAATTGAAAATCTGGCCTATTCGGCAAGGTTCATGACTTTTATCATCGGGTTGCGTTTCCTCACCGATTTCCTTAACGGCGATACCTATTTCCGTACCTCGTACCCGCACCATAATTTAGTTCGGGCAAGGGTTCAGTTCCGGTTGGTAGAAGCAATGGAGAAAAACTCAGAAAAAATGCATTCCATTGTAATGCAATCGTTTAAAAAGGAAATTGCGCAATAGTTCAAAGGCACCCATAACCATAAACAATATTCTCTTGGATTGATAGAAGCCCCATTTCATAAGCCTTGTGCCATTACTTTTGATATGTTTACCAACTGAAAATCGCCAAATCCACAAATCATGAAAACATTAGTCAAACTTCTTGTAATCAGCCAACTGATGCTTGCAATATCCAGTTTTGCCATGGCAGGTTCTATAAACATAGTTCCAATTCCTACAAAAGTAACCATTGGCGAAGGGATTTTTAACCTGCAAAAAGACACGCGCATCCTAATTGACGAAAACAATAAGGAATTGAATGAAATTGCCCAATTATTGGCTAAGAAGTTTGAGTTTTCGGCAGGTTTTCCAGTTAAAATTGGTGTGTATAAACCAAGATCGAAAGCAAAGAATGTGATTGTACTAACCTTAGAAAGCCCGGATGCGACCTTGGGAAAGGAAGGTTACACTTTGGATGTTTCACGAAAAGATGTAATTATACGTTCTGTTTCTGCAAACGGGATTTTTTATGGTGTCCAATCCTTGTTGCAGCTTCTGCCTGCCGATTCTGGAAATGCAGATCCAAAGCAGAAAATGTATGTAATTCCGGTTGTCAGCATTAAGGATATGCCGCGTTTTAATTATCGTGGGTTGCACCTCGATGTTGGCAGGCATTTGTTCCCTGTCGATTTTATCAAAAAGTACATCAACATCATGGCAATGTACAAATTGAATACGTTTCACTGGCATTTAACCGAAGATCAGGGATGGCGCATCGAGATAAAAAAATATCCGCGACTCACACAAATTGGCTCCACAAGAAAAGGCACACAAATAGGCAAAACCGATGATGTTGACAGCGTACCCTATTCCGGTTTCTACACTCAGGAAGAAGCCAGGGAAATAATAGCTTATGCCGCTTCTAAATTTATTACGGTTATCCCCGAAATTGAAATGCCCGGACATTCGGTAGCTGCATTAGCGGCCTATCCAAATCTTGCTTGTACGGCTGGTCCTTTCGAAGTCCGAACAAAATGGGGCGTTTCCGATGATATATGCTGTGCCGGGAACGATTCGGTTTTTACTTTTTTTCAAGATGTGCTTACCGAAATCCTGGATATTTTTCCATCCGCTTACATACATATCGGTGGGGATGAAGCGCCTAAAACCCGTTGGGAGAAATGCCCGAAATGCCAGGCAAGGATCAAGTCCGAAGGCTTGAGCAATGAAGCCGAACTTCAAAGTTATTTTATAAAACGGATTGAAAGATTCCTGATTTCGAAAAACCGCCACCTGATTGGTTGGGACGAAATACTGGAAGGCGGCCTTGCTCCCGAAGCTACGGTAATGGCCTGGCGCGGAATTCAGGCTGGTATCGATGCTGCCACTCAAGGCCATGATGCCATAATGACACCAGTTGATTATTGCTATTTTGATTATTACCAAGGCGATCCTGCAACCGAACCAGATGCCAATGGCGCGAAACTGACTTTAAAAACAGTTTATTCTTATAATCCTATACCACCTGTGCTTACTGCTGAACAGGCCAAACACATTATTGGCGTTCAAGGCAATGTTTGGACTGAACATGTAAAAACTCCAGAAGCGGTTGAATACAAGGCTTTTCCAAGGGCAATTGCGTTGGCAGAATTGGCGTGGTCGCAGCAGGAAAACCGCAATTGGGATGATTTTCTTAACCGAATGGATTACCAATTTCAGAGGCTGGATTTGGCTGGCGTAAAATACAGCAAGGGTTCTTTCACTGTTGACATCACAACTGCCAGAAATGAAAATCGCAACCAAGTAGTTTTATCGAGCGAAACCAAAGATATGGAAATCCGTTATTCCATTGATGGCAGCGATCCAATTCCTGCTTCTCTTTTTTATGACAAACCTTTCGATTTACCTAATTCAGTAATTGTTAAAGCAGCAGTATTTAAAAATGGCAAGATTGCGGGAAGTATAAACCAGCGTGAAATATCGGTAAACAAAGCTTCAGGCAAACCGGTTACAATCCTGAAACCTTATTCCTTCAAATATCCAGGCACTGGCGATCAGGCTATGACCGATGGCCTCACCGGCACAAACTCCTACAAATCGGGATGGCAGGGATACGAAGGTTGCGATATGGAGTATATGGTTGATTTGCTGAAACCGATAATGATTTCGTCGGTAAAATTAAATTTCGTAAAGAACCCTTCCGACTGGGTATTGTTCCCTTATGAAGTAATGTTCGCATTATCAATAGATGGAAAAACCTGGGAAAACCTGCCACCGACCAAATTTGATGCAAACTCGCGCAGCAACAGGCAAACAAAGGCTGCCGAAAACAAAATACCTGAAACCTTGGCAAGGTATATAAAAGTTATCGGTATCAGCCCGAAAACGCTTCCCGAATGGCACGATTACAAAGGCGAGCCTTGCTGGATTTTCGCAGATGAACTGATTGTTGAATAGCCAAGGATAGAACCGGCGGAAATCAGCATTGCATTAGAAGTATTTTGATCAAGATAAGATTGAGTCCCCTCCGAAAACCCTAAAATGAAGAAACGCCATTAAGACACCACGACACAAAGGTTCACAAAGCATTGTTAATCAAACCATAAACTTAGTGTTACTTAGTAACTTTGTGGCAAAAAAAACTTTTCGGAGTGGACTCAATATTGTATATTGGCTTTCAACAACAGAATACAAACCCTTAGGCCTAACCCCAAAACCCTCAGTTTATTTTCCATTTGATTTGTTACCGAAAAAAAAATATTGTTTCTATGAATTATACTTTCTAACGAAATCGGTTCAATTGTATTTATTAGTACCTTAGCCGACCGAATTTTTTATTTCAAACAGATAGAATAAAGATAAAATCCTGGTTTTCGTTCGCGCTCCATTGTTTATTTATAACAGGACATTTTAGTATATTTGTAAGGGGCAAAGAATTTATGTAAACCATTGATAACATCGAGTTTACAAGCAACACCTGAGCAAGTGAAAAATTACACAGTGCCTTTTGCCAAATTACACAGTGCCTTTTGCCCAGTTACACGGTATCTTTTTACCAAGTACACGGTATCTTTTTTATAGCTTCAACAATACCTTAATAATAAGAACAAAATAACACCGAATTATAAACAACAATTACCTACTTACCCAAAATCAAATTTTATTAACCCTTAATTTAATTACTTATGAAAAAAACAAATTTACTCACAACGCTGTTGCTTTTTATAGCGGTACTGTTTGCCCAGAATTCGTGGGGGCAAATTGCGGTAACAGTTACAAATCCAACAAACACAACACCTAATTTGGATGCATCGTATGTTTCGCTGGCCAATGCTATTACTGCAATAAACGCTGTAACTGCAATGAGTGGCCCTGTAATTTTTACCCTTGCTGATGGGGGAACTGAAACTGCGCCTGCCGCTGGTTACATTTTAGGCAATGCTACACTTAACCCGCTTACATCTGCCACAAACACAATTACCTTTCAGAAAAGCGGTGCAGGGGCTAATCCTTTAATTACCGCGTTTACTCCAGGGACGTCCACTACTGTTGATGGTATCTGGAAAATCGCAGGAACTAATTATGTTACTATTAGTGGAATTTCGTTGCAAGAAAATGCTGCCAATATTACAGCAACCCAGCAAATGGAATGGGGCATTGCCATCGTAAAACTCAGTTTATCTGATGGTTCACAAAATATAGCTATTACAAATTGCAATGTATCGTTAAACAAGGCGAACACTGCTTCGGTAGGTATTTACGGTGGAAACCATATTGCTACCGCCACAACAGCTCTAGTGGTTGCCTCAGCCCCCGGCACAAATGCAAATATTAAAGTAAACGGGTGTACGGTATCTAATTGCTATAACCCAATTTATATCGCAGGCTATACCACATTAGCTTGGTACGACACAGGACTGGAAATAGGGACTACCTCAGCAAATATGGTTTCTAATTATGGCGGAGGTGCTTCAACCACTTATGGCATCTATATTAACGGTCAGAACGCACCAAAAATCGAAAACAATTTGGTTACGCTTGGCACAGGTACTACCACAACAGCTTATGGGATAAATGTCGCAAGTGCTTGTATTGGCAATCTTAAAATAAATGCAAATACGGTTTCGGTTTCATCAAGCGCAACAACAAGTTCGCTGGCAGCGATTAATAATTTAGCCCCAATTGCAACAACTTTAGATATAACAAACAATATTATTCAAAACTGTATTTATGCTACCGCAACTTCCGGAAATTTCTATGGAATATACGAACAAGCTGCTATTACCGGCTGTACTGTTAATATTACTGGGAATACCATATCTGGCCTTACTTATAGCGGAGTAGCATTGGCAGGTAATGGAACAATTTACTGTATTTACAAAACCGGAGGCACACCCACAGCGGTTAATGTTAACTCAAATACCATTAATGGAAATGCATTAACAGGTACCACAGGTGGAACTTTCTATGGCGTTTATCTTAATTCAGGAACTACCCAAACGGCTAACAGCAACAATATAAACAACAACACAATTGGAGGCACGGGCACAAGCGGTACAATTTATGGTATCAGGTCTGTTACAGGAACAGTTGTCCATAACTTGAATACTATTTATAATAACAAGATTACAAAAGCAACTGGTACCGGTGCCATTTATGGTATTTATAACCTTGCTTCGCCAACAAATGAGAATTATAACAACAATGTCATTTATGGCCTGTCTTCCGCTGGTGCAAGCCAGGTTTCAGGGATTTATACCAACACCGCTGCTGGTGTCAGAACTGTATCGGGCAATACCATCTATACACTTTCTTCAGCAGGAGGTACAGTTTATGGAATTTACCAAGCAGCAAGTTCCCCTAGTATATTTAAGAACAAAATTTATGATATGAGTTCATCAAACGCTTCAGGACAGGCTCATGGCATTTATATGTCAAGTGGTACAACTGTAGCTATTTATAATAACCTAATAGGCGATTTAAGGACCCCTGCCGGAACACAGACTGCTCCAATCCCTTCTTTAACCGGGATTTATCTTTCAACGGGCACCACTATGAACGTTTATTTCAATACGGTGTATTTAAACGCTACAAGTTCAGGAACCAATTTTGGAACTGCTGCCATTTATGCAAGTACAAGTCCCACCACCGTTAACCTGCGAAACAATGTTTTTGTCAATAGCTCCACTCCAAATGGCACCGGCAAAGCTTCTGCGTATCAAAGGTCAGGTATCGTATTGACAAATTATGCCAGCACATCCAACAATAATTTGTTTTATGCTGGAATTAACCCAATTATGTTCGATGGAACAAATCCCTACACAAGCTTAGCTGCCTATAAAACAGCAGTTGGCCCAACCCGCGATGCAGCTTCAATTTCCGAAAACCCTACATGGGTAAGTACAGCAGGATCTGATGCCAACTTCCTCCATATAAATACAACCATTGCAACAGGTATCGAAAGCGGTGCCGCCACCATAGCAACATACACTACTGATTTTGATGGGGATATTAGAAATGTTACAACCCCTGATATAGGTGCCGACGAATTTACGGGTGTCCCATTGCCAATTTGCGCTGGAACCCCGGCTTCGTCAACCATTAGCGGAGTAGCCGCAGTATGTTCAGGTGCGGGTACAACACTCACATTGAGTACAACCTACACCGATCTCGGTATTACATACCAATGGGCATCTTCAACCACTTTGGGCGGGCCTTATACTACTACACTGGGAACTGCCAATTCGCAGGCAACAGGTAACCTTACGGCAACAACATACTATGTTTGTGCCATAACTTGTTCGGGTAGCGGATTATCCTTTACCACTGTTGAGAAATCAGTATCGGTAAACGCTATTCCAACTGCTGGCTCATCAAACAATTCACCTATTTGCAGTGGCTCAACATTGTATTTGACCGGAACTACCGATATAGGTACTTCATTTAGCTGGACAGGACCAAACGGTTTTGCTCAAAACAGCCAAAGCCCAAGTATTCCGACAGCAACAGCGGCAGCAAGCGGCACCTATTCGTTTATTGCAATTGCAAATGGATGTTCTTCAACACCAGGCACTACTATTGTAACAGTAAACCAAACACCTTCGGCAGTTGTAATTACACCTGGCGCAGCAACTATTAGTGCTGGCGCAATTCAGCAATTGGAAGCGAGTGGGGGAACAGTTACAGGAGTTGCCATTTTAAGTGAGAACTTCAATGGAGCGGCTCCATTATGGACAATTACCAATGCAGGTACTTCTCCTTTAGTTTCAAACTGGTACTACCAAGCTACACCATTTACTGATGCTGCTGGATCTGCTACTTTTTCTAATTTCACCACAGTTGAAGGTGGAAAGTTCGCTTTGTCCAATTCTGATGCTGGAGGAAGCGGATCAACAACCGACTCTAAACTTGCATCTCCAACATTCAGTACAGTTGGTTTTACATCAGCAACCTTAACATTTGAACATGGTTATAGAAGTTATTCTGGAGATGCAACAGTTGCAATCGAAATTTCTACGAATGGCGGTGGGTCATGGAGTGTACTCAAGAATTATAAAGGCACATCTGTTGGCACAACAACCAACAATTTTCAAACTACAGCTAACGAAAACATTAGTTTAGATTCATATCTAAACCAAGCAAGCCTAAAAATCAGGTTTAATTATGTAAGCGTCTGGGGATATTACTGGATAATTGATAATGTTAGTATAACTGGTGCTGGAAGTGCAGCATTCACTTGGTCACCAACCTCCGGCCTTTACACAGATAATCCGCCAACAATTGCTTACGATCCGATTACTTATCCCAATTTGGCCATCGTTTATGCAAAACCCACAGTAACCAGGACCTACATTTCCACAGCAACTTCCGCAGCAAACTGCACGAACAATGCCAGTGTTACAGTTACTGTTAATCAAACTGATGCTACCTGGACAGGTGCTTTGAATACCGACTGGGGAATCGCCGGCAACTGGAGTACAGATGTCCCTGTAAGCACTACCGATGTTACAATCCCTAATGTTGACAACGACCCAATTGTAAACCAGGCACCTGGTTCACCAGCAATATGCAATACTTTGACCATTACCGACGGATTTTTAACTATTGCTGCCGGTAAAGCGCTTACGGTTAATGGAACCCTAACCAATAGTAACGGAACTACCGGTTTGGTAGTAGAATCGGGCAGTTCTCTGATTACTAATAGCAATGTTGTTGGCTCAGCAACTGTAAAATGTACAATTCCATCTGCTTCTGCACCTGGTGCATGGCATTTTATTTCGGCACCGGTTAGCAATGCTGTTTCGGATATGTTTACTGGTAATTACCTACAGGAATTGGATGAAACAAATTACATCTATAACGATATCACAGCTTTAGGTACTGCAATTGCTCCTATGAAAGGGTATGCATTATGGAGCGATGCTGTAGGCTTCCCACTATCATTTACAGGTGACCTTAACAACGCTACTTCAACTACGATAGCTGTTACACGTACTGCACTTGTAGCTCCAAAAGAGCCAGGCTGGAATCTTGTTGGGAATCCTTTCCCTTCCTATATTGATTGGAATAATGCCGGTTGGGATAAAACGAATGTAAACGCTTCTATTTATATTGAACGTGATGGAGCTTGGGCAATTTACAACGGTGTAACGGGTACTAATGGAGGATCACAGTATATTGCTCCTTGTCAGGGATTTTTGGTTGAGGCTTCTTCAACGGGTTCATTAATAATGGATAATACGGTAAGGACACATAATTCCGCACCATTTTTCAAAAACTCTCAGGATGTTGTCGATAACCTGATCCGTATTCAGGTATCTGGAAATGGATATACTGATGAAGCTGTGGTGATGTTCCTGCCAGAAGCAACTTCAGAATTTGATGGAAAATACGATGCACATAAGCTTTATAGTTCAGTAACTAAATCAGCACAGGTTTACACACTTGGCATCACTCCTTTAGCCATAAACACAATGCCTGAAGCCAGCACGGTTCCGGTTGGAATTCACGTTGGTGTAAACGGCACATTTACCATTTCTGCAACCGAAATCAACGACTTTTCCAAAGTAACCCTCGAAGATACCAAAACCGCGGTATTTACAGATTTGCTTACCAGTTCCTATACTTTTAACTTTGTGCCAGGCGAAAATGAACAGAGGTTTGTTCTACATTTTGGCCCGTTATCAGTTAACGAAATAGAAAATTCAACTGCTATTATTTACAGCTACCATGAAACCGTTTATGTAAATATGAAAGATAAACAGGTAGGTGATATCTATATTTATAACATTGCTGGCCAGTTGGTTGCTACCGAAATGTCGGCTCAGGGAATGAACGAGATAGGCATCAACAATACTGGTAATTATATCGTGAAAGTGATTACAAGGGATAATACACTGGTTAAAAAAGTGTTTATTAACTAAAAGACAAGGTGATAGGGCGAGGGGCGACAAAGCGACCCCTAACCCCAAATCCTTTAATAAAGAATCAGAAACAGGTTAAAAACTAAAGAATATGAAAAGAAACATAAAAATATTTGTCATTGCAGCCTTTTTGGTAACAGCACCTCTACTTATGTTTGCACAACCTCATCCTAATGGTGGTAATGCACCAAATGTCGGAGGCACAAACAACCCTGTTGGCCCAAGCGCACCAATCGGCAACGGTACATTCCTACTGTTGACTTTATCAATGGCTTATGCCGGAAGAAAAGTGTATGAAATGCGCGCTAATCCTTCAGGAGAATAAATCGTAAACGCCTTTTAAGGCAAATGTTTACAAAAAACACAGTTATCTCCCAAAAACGGGTAACTGTGTTTTTTTATTTCATTACAGCGCTTAACCCGCACTTTTTTAGTCAGTATATAGTATTACCGATCCACTCCAGAAAGACTTTTTTTAGCACAAAGTGCAAAAATGAACTTACTACAAAATCTCAGCCCACCATTCAGTGGCAATTCTTCATTTTAGGTTTTCTGTTGGGACCCATGGAATATTTATCAAACCTTTGGTGGCAAGTTTATAGTTGCTCCCTGAGTTCCAACAAAAACCTTTTCATTCGTAACAGGGAGTTTAAAACATCCTGTTCAGGTGATTTGGCAGCAGCCCGTTTCTCGCGAAGTTGAAGTTTTGCGCCATCAAGGGTATAGCCTTTTTCCTTTATCAGGTGAAATATGGAATGAAAATTATCCACATCATTTTGGGTAAAGAGCCGATTTCCTTTTTTATTTCGGTGAGGCTTAATTATATCAAATTCTTTCTCATAAAACCTTATTAGCGAAGTATTTACTTTAAACATATCGGCAACTTCGCCAATGCGATAATACAATTTTCCGATAGGTTGTGTACGAAGGGTCATGGGGTTATACTTTATTATGAGGGTTCAATTGCTTTCCGTTCAAGGTTCAATGCTGTGCGTTCAAGGTTCAATTGCCTGCGGCATTCAAGGTTTTATGCTGTGAGTTCAAGGCTGTACGTTTAAGGTTCAATTGTCTGCGGCGTTCAAGCTTCAATGCTGCGAGTTCAATGCTGTGTGTTTAAGGTTCAATTGCCTGGGGTGTTCAGGGTTCAATGCTTCGCGTTCAATCTTGACTTTGAACCTTAAACCACTTTGAACCATTTTGAACATTGAACAACCTTGAACCAAATTGAACAACTTTGAACATCCTTGAACTTTGAACCATTTTGAACAACTTTGAGCCTTGAATAACTAAGTGGAATTTCGCACCTTTTAAATCAGTGTCTTTCAAATATTTTATGAGGTTCGCTATTTTTGCACTTTCAGTTATTGTGATTTTTATGAATTGTTGTAACTCGGTTTCTGATATATATTTACAATCAAAAGCCCTGTATGCCTGCGATCTGGTTTCACCACATGATCCTTTTGAAATATAAAAAAATTGTGCAAATTCCTTGTTGCCGCCTCTTTCAAAACCTTCTGCAATATTATCCATTATCGAGCCAGATGATGCACGAATTTGGTCGCGGAATTTGAAATCCTTATTAAACAAGTCCCTCGATGTAACTCCATAAACAAATTTACAAATCTCACGAGCTTCTTTCCAGATTTCCAAATCTTCAAAACGCTCTATTTTCATACAGGAAAAATCTAAAAATTACTAACAACACACTTTATTTTGACTTTATTCTAAATTCCAGTTTTAACCTTCAACACTTAGCATTGAACACGATATATTTGAACATTGAACGCGAAGCATTTGAACATTGAACGCGAAGCCATTGAACATTGAACGCGAAGCATTTGAACATTGAACGCGAAGCCATTGA
>CAIRHD010000251.1 GCA_903878265.1 uncultured Bacteroidales bacterium
AACCTGGTTATTGAATCATCCATTCCCGCCGAAGGAAAGGAACCAAAGATTAAAGGCTGGATCGTTGCTGGTACCAACCTTATTGCATCTGTTCCCATGAGAGAACAGCTTTCGAAAGCCTTTCAGTCGCTTGAACTGGTGGTAGTGGTTGATACGATGCCGATGGAGATTACTGGCTACGCCGATGTAGTTTTGCCCGAATGCACTTACCTCGAAAGGTTCGACGATATCCGCGCTACAGCTCACCGCGAGCCTACGCTTGCATTGCGTATGCCGGCAGCCGAGCCAAAAAACCAAACCAAACCTTCGTGGTGGATAGCCAAACAACTCGGCGAACGCCTCGGATTAGGTGCTTTTTACAATTATACCGATTTTTCGGAAGTTCTCGACTGGCAATTGAAACAAGTCGGTTCGTCGCTCGAAGAAATGAAACGGATTGGTGTTAAAAAAACAGTACGGAAAACTTCGCCTTATTTTGAGTCTGGCACTATCCATACCTTCAAAACAGCTTCTGGCAAAATCCAATTGTACTCGCACGAAATGGCCGAAGCTGGTTTTGATCCCATGCCTGTTTTTACTCAGCATCCTGAACCACAGGACGGATTTTACAGGCTGATTTATGGCCGTGCTCCAATGCATACATTCAGCCGAACAGCCAACAACCCGAACCTAGTAGCACTTATGCCCGAAAACTCGGTTTGGATAAGTCCGCAAGTTGCAAGTATTTGGGGAATCAAGAAAGACCAATATGTATGGCTCAAAAACCAGGATGGAGTTGTTTCGAAATTTCCTGTAAAAGTCCGGCTGACCGAACGCATTCGCTGGGATTCGGTTTATATAGTACACGGATTTGGCCACCACCACGAACCTTTGCATCTTGCCAATGGGCGCGGAGTTAACGACACTGAACTTATTACAAACGTAATGATGGATCCAACAATGGGCGGAACCGGCATGAGAGGTAATTTTGTAACATTTTTAACTAAAGATCCAGGAAAGGAGGCTGAAGCATGAGGTACGCGATGGCTATCGACACCAAAAAATGTGTAGGCTGCAGCGACTGCGTAGTTGCTTGCCAGACCGAAAATAATGTCCCAATCGGTTTTTGCCGCGACTGGGTAACCGAAACCGTAGATGGAACCTATCCCAACGTAAGCATCGAATTACGTTCGGAACGTTGCAACCACTGCGATAATTCGCCATGTGTACGTTGCTGCCCTACCGGCGCAAGTCATTTTGAAGATGGAGGAATTGTGCTGGTAACCCACAACAAATGTATCGGATGTGGCGCATGTATTCAATCCTGCCCTTACGAAGCAAGGTATTCGCACCCTGACGGATATGTGGATAAATGTACGTTCTGCATCCATCGCGTACGAAAAGGTGAAAATCCTGCCTGTGTAAGCGTTTGCCCAACGAGTTGCATGTATTTTGGCGACCTTGATGATCCAAATTCAGAAATTGTAAATGTTCTGAAAAACCGCAAATTCAAGGCATTGGCACCAGAAGCAGGAACCAAACCTCAAATATTTTACCTGACCTGATAAATCAAAAATATTCGTTTCGTTATGAAAGAAGAATTATTTGTAAGTGGCCGCAATATTCCTAATATTGACCCTTACCTCCATATTTGGCACTGGCAGATTCCCATTTATCTTTTCCTGGGTGGACTGGCAGCAGGAATCCTTTTCCTTGCAGGTGTTTATACCATTCTTGGAAAAGAAAAAGAAATGCAGGCAACCGTAAAATGGGCTCCGTTTATTGTTCCTTTTGCCCTCATTATCGGTTTGTTTATGCTGTTCCTGGATTTAAAGCACAAACTTTTTTTCTGGCAGCTCTACACCACCATCCGCCTTGAATCGCCAATGGGTTGGGGGGCATGGGTATTGATGATTATGACACCTATATCAATCATCTGGTCAGCCAGTTATATCAGGGAAGTATTCCCTAACTGGGATTGGAAATTTAAATTCCTGTTCACATTTGAAGCTTGGGTAATTAAAAACAGATGGTTTATTGCCTGGCCGATGGCAATTTATGCCGTTATCCTTGGCATTTATACCGGGATTTTGCTTTCGGCATTCAATGCACGGCCATTATGGAACACCACCATTCTAGGGCCTCTGTTTCTAGTATCAGGAATGTCAACAGGTGCCGCCTGTATAATCCTGATGAGTAAAAATCATGAAGAACGTCGCCTTATCGGTCGCCTCGACCTTTTGTTTATAGCAGTCGAATTGTTCTTCATCGTACACATGATCATGGGCTTCCTTGCTGGTTCTCAGGTACAGATCGATGCTGCCAGTTTGTTCCTGGGCGGACAATTTACAGTTCCGTTCTTTGTATTTGTAATCATCCTAGGACTCCTATTACCTGCTGTACTCGAAAGTCTCGAACTCATCGGATACAAAGTGCCAATTGTTATTCCGGCCATACTGGTTCTGCTTGGTGGACTGATTTTCAGGTTTATCATGGTTGAAGCAGGGCAGATTACAAGGTATCTTTATTAGGGGTTGGGATTTAGGGATTGGGGAGACAGAGCGACAAGGAGAGGAGTGACAAGTGGAGGGGTGACAATTAGACTTCCGGCTTCTGACTCCCGACTTCCAACCTTTTAAATGGGTTTAACACAAAACAAGTTCAACACAAAAAAAATAGTTAATCATGGCAAAGAACAAACGAGATGGCACTTTTCACATCAATCCATATCTGGGCGGTGTATTATTGGGTCTGGTGCTTTTCAGCACATATTATATTACCGGTCGCGGGCTTGGTGCCAGTGGTGCAGTAAAAAGCTCAGTAGTATCAGCAGTTCATACAGTTGCACCGGTGCATGCTTTAGACAATAAATACTACAGTAAATTCCTGAGCGAAGATACCAGCCCGATGAGTAACTGGCTGGTTTTTGAAGTTATTGGCGTAATGGTCGGAGGATTTCTTTCGGGAACGCTTTATGGAAGGTTAAAGTTCAAAGTTGAACATTCGCCAAAAATCACAAGCAGAACCAGGCTTATAGCTGCCTTGGTAGGTGGAATCCTTTTTGGCGTTGGCTCCCAGTTTGCCCGTGGATGTACCAGCGGTGCTGCCCTAAGCGGAATGGCTGTACTTTCGGCTTCTGGAATTGTTACCATGATGGCAATTTTTGGCTCGGCATACCTGTTTTCGTGGATTTTTAAGAAATTGTGGATTTAAGGAGAAGCAGGTTTTCAATCCCATCAACCCCTTCAATCCCTTCAACCGCATCAATCCCATCAATCCCATCAATCTTCTCAACCCATCAATCCCATCAATCAATTCAATCAATTCAATCAATTCAATCGCATTTAAACTCAAAAATATATGATAGGACCTCTTATTCCTATGGGCGTTATCCCCGAAACCTGGAACAATGTAATTGCTTTGTTACTGGGAGTTGGTTTCGGTTTTGCTCTCGAAGCCTCCGGTTTTTCTTCATCACGCAAAATTATGGGAACCTTCTTTGGTTACGATTTTGTGGTTTTGCGCGTGTTTTTTACAGCTGCCATCACAGCCATGACCGGCATATTCTATTTCGATTATATGGGCTGGATGGATATGTCCATGCTCTACATCAACCCTTATTATGTTATGTCGGCAATAATTGGAGGCATCATAATGGGATTTGGTTTTGCCCTGGGAGGGTTTTGCCCCGGCACGAGTTTTACAGGTGTGGCGATCGGAAAAATAGATGCTATGGTTTTCAGTGGCGGATTGTTCGTTGGCGTTTTTATTTTTTCGGAACTCTACCCTTTGTTTCAAGGCTTATACAACAGCCATAATCTGGGAGGAGCCAAGATTTACGACCTCCTCGGCATGCGTGCAACCGTTTTTGCATTCCTGCTAATAGTTGCGGCAGTTGGTATGTTTTATGGTGCCGCATTTGTTGAAAAAAAGGTTAAAAAAGTTGATTACTAAGCGTCAAGACTATGAACAAGAAATATCTGTTGTTGGCAGGCATAATAATAGCTCTCGGTGTAGGAATACTGTTTATGCCCACCAAGGATACAACCAAACAAACTAAACCCGAACTGCTGCTCGCGGCAATTGACGATCCTTCCAGGTTCCTTACCACGGACGATATTACCAACAGGCTTGTAAAAAAGGATCCTGCATTGATGCTGATCGACGTGAGACCTGAATCCCAATTCAAGGCTTTTTCTATTCCCGGTGCCATCAATATCCCATCCGATTCACTTCTAACAGCTTCAGCACAGGAATTACTGAATCAAAAAGAAATGGATAAGGTATTCTATTCCAATGCCGACGTTACTTCCGACCAAGCCTGGATCATTTGTAAACGAATGGGG
>CAIRHD010000252.1 GCA_903878265.1 uncultured Bacteroidales bacterium
AACGAAGAGCATGTTCAATTCGGAACCGATTTGGTAGCATTGGTACAGGCAAATGAGCTTGATAAACTTAACATCGGGCCAGCGTACAACCTTTTTCTCGCTGAGTTTGAAAACGAACAAGCGGCATTCAAGAAAATAGTAAAAAGTGCCATTACCGATGATCTCGCAACTGCCGACCTGCAACGCGATTTTACCTTCAGGGGATTGAGTGATGAGGTGAATTCGAAGCTCAGGCATTTTGATCCCAACTTTAGGGCGGCAGCAAAGCGGTTAAAAGTGGTTTTCGATACGTATGGCAACCTGGCACGGAAAGCCTACGACAAAGAGACAGCCGATATTACCAAACTAATCTCCGCTCTCAGGGAAAGCTACTCCACCGATATGGAAACCATTGGCATAACCAATTGGGTTGCGCAGTTAGAAACCGACAACAACGCTTTTTCGGGCCTGGCCTTTAGCCGCTATTCCGAATCGGAGAGCAAGTCGCAGATTGCGATGAAGGAGGTGCGCCAAAATGTTGATGAAGCGTTTAGGAAAATAACAAAGCGGATAAATGCTTTGGTCGAAATTAATGGCGATGCCGACCATGCCTCATTTATATTGGCTTTGAACCTGCGTATTGAGCATTACAACACTATAATGGCACAGCGCATGGGCCGCAACAGCAAAAATACCCCTCCTGCACCCGCCCAGGTTTAATTGAAATCGCTGGGCATAATGCCACAAATCCCTGTTGCCTGTTCGGTAACGGGGATTTGTTTTTTTGTATATCCCCACAGTTCCTCTGAATAAGATGACAGAAACGGTATTAGATTGTCAGGAATGATTGTTGAAATTCCTCCACGGAAATTTAATTTAGG
Source organism: uncultured Bacteroidales bacterium (assembly GCA_903878265.1). Taxonomy (GTDB): domain Bacteria; phylum Bacteroidota; class Bacteroidia; order Bacteroidales; family UBA4417; genus UBA4417. The sequence continues at coordinate 861 of CAIRHD010000252.1, forward strand.
CTGAGGTAGCACTTGGAAAGCATGAGGGAAAAATGCCAAAACCAATTTCCGCTTAAAGGCACATCGATCTTCTATCATCAAAAAGTTAAAATCCTTTCAATTAACAGTAAAGTTAAAATCCAGAACACTGATTTATTTGTTTGCCTTTTTATCAACGCATTTCAATTTAAAGGCAAACAAGGTTGTATGTATTTACATTGAACGGACTCATCTTTATTTCTTTCGCTTTCTTCTCAGGAAATGTTTGAAACATAAAAAAGCCGGGCTGCCTAAAAGCAACCCGGCTTTAATAATTCAATTAACTATTGGATTTATTTGCTGAAATCCATTTTGGATAGGCGTTTGTAATTGTTATAACGCCATTTTGCATTGTCCAATGCTGCATCGAATAATTCTACCGCTTCGTTAGGGAAGGATTTCATAAGCGAAGTATAGCGCATTTCCGATTTCAGGAAATCATGGAACAAGGAGAAGTCAGGTTCTTTGCTATCGAGCTGGAAAGGGTTTTTGCCTTCGGCTTCCAACATTGGGTTATAGCGATAGTTTGCCCAATATCCTGCTTTTACTGCATCGTCCTGCTGCTGCTGCGCTTTTTCCATGCCAGCGTGCAAACCATGGTTTATACAGGTTGAATAAGCAATGATAAGTGATGGTCCTGGATATGCTTCCGCTTCGCGCAGTGCTTTCAGGTACTGGGTTTGGTTGGAACCCATGGCAACCTGAGCCACATACACATAACCGTAACTCATGGCCATCATACCCAGGTCTTTTTTACGAACCCTCTTGCCAGAAGTTGCAAATTTGGCAACTGCCCCAATAGGTGTGGATTTTGAAGCCTGTCCGCCAGTGTTTGAATATACTTCGGTGTCAACCACAAGTACGTTAACATCTTCGCCCGATGCAAGTACATGATCGAGGCCGCCATAGCCAATATCATACGCCCAACCATCGCCGCCAAACATCCAAACCGATTTCTT
>CAIRHD010000253.1 GCA_903878265.1 uncultured Bacteroidales bacterium
CCGAAACCCCAGCCGATAAAATTAGAACCATATTAGAACCGCTAAGGGGGGCGTTTTATGATCCTAAACATATTGATTTGATTATTGAAGCGATGCAAACAGGCGTTGCCCCTGATGGTTTTCACTGCGAAAACTTACAAGTTGATAACAAAGATTTTTACCCATTTTTCAAAACCTTACATAATGAAACCGATTTAACACTTCCTTTGATTGCTAAAATATTACACCGCTTTATTTATTCCAACAATGGAAGCCGGAACGCTATACAACCAACTGCAATAATTCAAAACATGAAACGAATGTATAATTAAGTTATTCGATTGTACCGGAACTGTACCTATACTATACCTGTTTATGTAAAAATAAATTATTTCAAATACTGATATTCAATACTTTAATTGTTTGCTTTTTGCTTGACTGTACCTATAAGTACAGGCTTTATTTGCTGAAAAAATTAAGCAAATGGAAAAGCAACTAAGTTTTGATTCATTGCCCGGTATGGTTTTCGGGTTACAACAACAAATCACGGAACTAAGAACCATTATTCAGGATTTCGCACACACCCAGGCGAACACCAAACAACCCCTTCCCGATGCCGTGCGGATTTATGGAGATATGGAACTGGCGAAGTATTTAGGCGTTACCGTGCAAACCGTACAAAGGCAAAAGCAAGCCGGGAAGATTCCCTTCCACAGGATCGGGCGCAAATATTTCTATTTACGAAGTGAAATTGATTTGGCACTAAAAGGAAGGGAAGCTATCTAATGGAAAATAAAACTTTGAACCCGACCTTTGAAGCCTTAAAGCCTGAAAATATCAACCCTTTTGCCAATACCGAACCGGCAAAGGAACAGCCCACCGAAACCCCAAAATTAGAAGATTACGAATTTCTAAGGATTACGGATAAAACTGCAATTCCCTATCCTATACCTACCCTAAAAATTAACGGTGATAGGGTAGCAACACCGGGCGCAATTGTAACCATTGCAGCACAGCCAAAAGCCGGGAAAAGTGCCTTTGATGGTATATTGATTGCAGGGGCAATAAGTACCAACGGTGATATTGATGGGTTGCCGGGGGTTGAGGTATTGCAAAATGAAGATGGCAAAGCCGTTATTCATCTTGATACCGAACAGGATAGGTACACACACCAACACAACCATAAAACTATACTTAAAAGGGCGGGTTTTGACAGTTGCCCGGATTACTTCCTAAGCTACAATATAAGGCAGTTGGATTTATTACAATACCAGCCTTATGTTAATGCTATTTGTGAAGCAGCAGCCGCAAAGTTTAACGGTATTCATTCTATTCATATAGATGGGGCAGCGGATTTCATCAAAAGCGTTAACGATGAAATTGCAGCCTTTGAAATAGTGGATTACTTTGAAAAGTTGGCGCAAAAGTATAACACTGCAATATTCGTAATTATCCACACCAACCCCGGAAGCGATAAAGAAAGGGGACATTTAGGCAGCCAATTTCAGAGGAAAAGCACCGGGATATTATCCGTAAAAAAGGAAGGCAATATTTCTTATTTAGATCCTAAATTGATGAGGTTTACAGGCGAAACAGCGAAAATACAATTCAAATATGATAAAGAAAAAGGGTATCACGTTGCATGTAATGAAATTGAAGATAGTGAAGAAACCAAAGCAATACAGCGATTAGAAAAGGTTAAACAGGTTTGCGAAAGTGTTTTCAGTGGGCAGCGTTCGTATATGTATGCAAGTGCCACAGATGCAATAATGAAACAAACCAATAAAAAGATAGGGTTTGCAAAAGATATGTTTTCGGAAATGAAAGCACATGAAATGATTATTCAGGGAGGGGATAAACATTGGCGAATTAATAACAGTGGTATGGTGGTATGATACCAGTACAAACACACCAGTACCATACCGATATGGGTTGGTATGAAAACCCATATAGGTAGCATACCAAACCACCCAGTTAAAAACATACCAGTTAAAAGTTGAAACCATGAAAACATTAACGAAAAATGAAATATCAATTCTGATGGCAGCACTTGCAAATTATCAAAATTGCTTGATCAAAGAACACAAACATTGTGAAGATTTTGAAAATAGAATTTCACTATCAAAACACGTTCAGGAAGTTGAAGATCTATCTGATAAAATAACGCTTGCAACCTTTTTAAACGATGCCGAATAATTACAGATACCAACTTGAAACCACAGGTAAAAAACACCTTTGCCCCGGTTGTGGAAAGAAAACATTTGTTCGCTACATTGATAATGAAAGCAAACAATATTTGCCGGAACAGTACGGGCGTTGTGATCGGGAAAGCAACTGCCAGTACCACCAAAAGCCCGATAAAGCCCCTACAAGCGATAATAAACCAATGCCGAAAGCAAAGCCCCAGCCTGTTTATTATATGCCTGAAAGCGTTCTAAATGCAACCCTAAACCTAAAGGATTACGATAAAAACACATTTGTACAAAACCTTTTGAAGATTGCCCCGGTTGCCGATGTTCAAAAAGTGATTGAATTATACAGGATTGGAACGGTTGCCGAAATGTACGAACGTGCCGGGGCGTGTTGTTTCCCTTTTATTGATAAAGCCGGGAATGTTCGGGCAATACAGGCGAAGCAGTTTAATGAAACGAACCACACCACCAGCACCGATTTTGTTCACTCGATATTGAACCGCTATTTCCTGAAACAGGGCGAAGCGTTGCCCGGTTGGTTGAATGATTATAGTAAGAATGATTTAAAAGTAAGTTGTTTGTTTGGTGAACAACTTTTGAAGCTTTACCCATTAAACCCGGTTGCATTGGTTGAAGCACCCAAAACCGCTATAATTGGGGCGTTGTATTACGGATTGCCCGAAACCCCAAACGCTTTATTGTGGTTAGGGGTTTACAACAAAAGCAGTTTAACACTGGAAAAGTGCAAAGCCTTACAAGGGCGCAAAATTGTATTATACCCTGATTTGAACGCTTACAATTTATGGAACGCCCAAGCCCAGGAATACAGCGCAAAGATATCCGGAACAAAGTTTATTGTTTCTGATTTGCTTGAACGGATTGCAGCCCCAGCCGAAATAATAAGCGGTTTGGATTTAGCCGATTACCTTACAAGGTTTGATATTAGCCGATTCAGGGGCGAAGGTGAACACATTACACCGCCACAGGAAGAAACACCTCCACAGCCAAGCAATTACAGCCACAGCGAACCACCAGCACCCGAACCGATTCAGGAAACAGCACCCAGATTGATGGTAAAAAGTGTAAAAAGTGATAAAAGTGAAAGTGAAACAAAACCTTTTTTTTGTGGGATTGAAAAGCAAGCCAGTTTGTACGATACCCAGTTGCCGGATTGGAGCGAAGAAATTGAACAGCTAACAACCTTTTTCAATGAAACCCAGTTACCGGAAGCCCCTGTTAAATTATCGGAAGGGTTAACAATTACCAATGTGAAGCGGTTTATTGATACCCATTTAACAGCCGTTAGGGCGAACAATGGCAAACCGTTTGCAATACAGCACCTTTACAGGTTAAGAACCTTTAAGAAATTACAAACAGATTGAAATAAGCCATTACAAGGCACTATCTTTGTAAATCAATGGCAATATAGACCATGATTTTTTACAAGTCGTAACGCGCACAGGAAACAACAAATAATTATAGAGATGAAAAAACCCAAAAAAGTAAAGCAAACAGCCACAGAAATTGAAGCCCGTAAACTGATAGAAAAAGCAATTTCCGGCAATGTGAAAGCAGCGCAAAAGGTATTAACTTTACTTTATGGCGAAGCGTAAATTTCTAAAGTAGATAAAAATAGATAATATGAAAGGCGAAAAAACAGGGGGGCGAATTGCCGGAACTCCAAACAAGTTAACTAAAGAACTTCGCACCGTCCTAAAAGATTTCATTTTTCAGGAACTTGAAAACTTACCCAAGAAATTAGACGAATTGGACACGCCCCAACGGCTTGAAATTGTAATTAAATTGTTGCCTTATGCAATGCCAAAGGTAAAAGATGTTTCAGGTGATCAGGGCGAACCGTTGGGGTTTGGTTGGTAATAAGGCAGCAAAACAATATCTGATTATTTTAACACGGTCAAATGGGAAATTTAGCAAACATCGTTTATTTTTTCACGGTCAAATGGGAAATTAAACAATAGCTGATTATTTTTATACGGTCAAAACTTACTTTTTCAGGAAATTGCAGCCGGGATTTGTTCCGGTTTTTTAGTGCCTATTCAGGAAATTTATTGATAACTTGAAATATTTTTTCCACTATAAAAACAGTGCCAAAGCCATACAACCCACACAAAACCGCTACCCATACCGCTACCCAGCCAAAAAATAAAGCCTGTAAGTTGTTAGTTTACAGGCTTTTACATTTATTTACAGTGATCCGCTTGGGATTCGAACCCAAGACCCCATCCTTAAAAGGGATGTGCTCTACCTGCTGAGCTAGCGAATCATTCCCGTTATTTTGAGGGTGCAAAGGTACATGTTTTCTCTTATTCTGCAACCAAAAATGAAAATA
>CAIRHD010000254.1 GCA_903878265.1 uncultured Bacteroidales bacterium
TAATCCTGCCGGAGGGTGGAACCCGTCAGGTAATCGCTGCCCATATTGTAGGCGGGACAGTTGGATTTGCTGAAATGTTTTTTGGCATCGGTGAGCCAGGTGCCGGTGTATATGGCGTTGCGCAGCTCCTGGTCGTAGAGTTTTTCGCCGGCTATGTTGATGGTTTTAAACCAGTCGAGCTTTTCCTTGTCGTTGCCCTCGCAGAAGTAAACCATTAGTTTATAATCGAGTATCTGGTCCTTTTCCACATTGGTAAGGTTATGGATATAGAGGGCGTTGAGCGAAAAACTGCTTGCCACATACTCGCAAATGCTTATGGTGCGCTGTTGTCCGTCCAACACTTCGTAGGTATCGTCGGCATTTTTAACCCAGTACATTACGTTTAAAGGGAAATTGTTGCGTACGGTTACTATTACATCGTCGCGTTGCTTGTCCTTATATACAAATTCGCGTTGGTATTTGGGGCGGATATTTAGTTTGCCGCCATAGCCAACCACGCCTTCTTCGTCGTGGTTTTTATATCCGTTGGCAACTTCCCTGATTGTGATTTCTTTGAGTTCGATTTTCATTACTTTTCCTTTTTGTGCTGAATTTTCGCCACTGCTTTCGCAATCTTTTTCTCTTCGCTCTCTAACCTTCGCCCTACTTTTTTCACATCTTCGGCAGGTGGGAGTTGTTCGGGTTTTACACCCCTATCGTGTAGTATTTTTCTTACAGCTAGGTTGTTCTCAACATGTTCGTGGGTGATTTGGCTATCGCCTTTTAAATCTTTATCAACCACATTATGGCTGGTAAGCTCAGTTGCAAAATCTTTCGCTTTTATGGTCAAGGTAGGCAAGAAATCGGCCAATGGGCGATTTTCGGGCACTTTCAAAATCCGTTTCATGTCGTTGGTTGTTCTGCCGCCAAACAAAGCTTGGTCGCCTTTTGAGCGGATGATTGCAAAACTTTTGGTATCAATGCCCCGCTCAAAAATAATCCCCGACAATTTTTTCTCCGACAGCGATAATTTTTCGCGGGCTGTAACCCGTGCCACATCCAACAAGCGTTTTTCAATGATCTCCTGCTTGCGGGTTTGAACAGCAAAATAGGTTTGGGCAAAGGCAATTTCCGTTTTTGAAGCATCCCCGTTTTGGGCAATCAGGTAACAGGCATAGCGGGTAAGGGCATGATCGCCAATTGTTTTTTCGGCACCTTTGGGCATAGGTATCGTTTTGCTGATATCAGCAAAATGATGCGAAACTTCCTCGCCTGCATTAACACAGGAGGTTTTTGCTTTTTCAATCGCATTTTCGAAATTCCGCCATTGCGAATAGCCAAGTATGGCTTGCAATTCGCGGGCACTCCAACATTCGACACCCTGATAGAGGTAACAGGCATCTTCAAATTTTAGAAATAATGCTGCGATAAATTCTTGTTTCATTAGTTGATTTGTTAAACCGTTAATTTATCCGTTGGCAACTTCCCTTATGGTGATTTCTTTGAGTTCGATTTTCATTGTTTCTTGTTCTTAATAAAGATACGGCTATACATTCTTTTACCACTAATATATCCACGCCCTTTTTCAATATTTAGGTCATATTCATTTCCTAAAATCTCAAATTGTTCCGGATTGTATTTGTCCAAAAAAGTAATTGGCACTCCCATTGCACCAGCGTAATCGAGAGGGATATCTTTGGTTTTATCCACATTTATGGCATCGTAGTTATCGTATTTGGGGTAATCGCTTTCGTTGCCATAGTATGTTTTGTAAAGTATTAAATCTTCGTGGCGTTTTTTGGTTTCGATGTTTGTAAACCATACAATACCTGAAACACGGATCATCCCTTCTTTATGGTCAGTATCAGTTGCATAATCAACATAATGTTTGTTTACAAAGTGGGCCACACCCCGGTTAAAACCATATCCTAACCACAGTTTGTTGTCCTTAATCAGTTTGAAAATTTCTTTATAGGTGATTGAATTCTGATGCCCAATAATGATAAACTTTTTATCGTATTGGATTAATTGGGCAACATATTCGCGGAATAATGAAAAGGGTGGGTTTGTAACTACGATATCGGCTTGTTTTAATAGTTCGATGCTTTCGCGGCTGCGGAAATCGCCATCGCCTTTAAGGTGTTTGATGCCAATTTCTTCGGGATTGGGGATGTGGTCGCCGTTTTTGTCGCCTGTGTATTCAAGATAAATGGCTTTTTCGGAATTGTTTTCGCTGAACAGATCGGCATTCTGGCTTTTGTAGCAGGTGGCAACCAGTTTTTTAAGCCCTAACTGCTCGAAATTGTAGGAAAAATAATGGAAGAAATTGCTTACTCGTGGGTCGTCGCAATTGCAAAAAACCACCTTATCCTGAAAATGTGCTTTGTAGTGCCTGAGTTCTTTTTCGATATCGGA
>CAIRHD010000255.1 GCA_903878265.1 uncultured Bacteroidales bacterium
GAATTGGATCCACCGTGGCGATTCATTGGCAGAAATTGTTGATTTGCGGGAAATGCAAATTGATTCGGCAATAAAATTACTTGCAAACTGCGATGCGATAGTATTTACAGGAGGAGAAGATGTGGTCCCCTCCTATTATGGCAAAGTAACCGATTCGGCACGTTGCGAAACAAACCCTGCCCGCGATTCGCTCGAATTTGCATTAATCAAAGAATCCTTTCGGTTGCAAATACCTGTTTTTGGCGTTTGCCGAGGGCAACAGATTTTAAACGTGGCTTTAGGCGGTACGCTGATTGTTGACATACCAACCGATCATCCGGGAAATGTAGCCCACAGGTGCGACGATTATTTGCATTGTTTCCATTCCGTAACCGCTGTTAAAGGCAGCCAATTACAACTTACCGCAAAAGCCGATACAGGAATGGTTACCACCAACCACCACCAAGCCATCGAAAAGCCTGCCCACGGTTTACGGATTGTTGCCTGGAGCACAGACAGTATAGCCGAAGCTATTGAATGGGAAAATCCATCCGAAAAGCCTTTTCTAATGGCTGTGCAATGGCATCCCGAAAGGATGGAAACACAAAACCCATTCAGTATGCCTTTGATCAAAGCATTTCTGGATGCAGCAAAGTCAAACAGGAAGTAGGTACTGGCTTTTGTTTTAAAATACAGTACGGTAATTATGTACTATTGCCGATTGTACGCGATACATAAATGTTCCTTGTTGTAAAGTTTATTGCTTTCCTATATGGAAATAGATTTTGTAAATGTCAGGTTCATTGCAACAAAAGGAGTTCATCCCTTACAACCAATGACGAAATAAATACAAAAGATAGGTTTAAACAACCCTTTATACATAAGGCTAAATGACACATTCAACTGATTGTATAAGGACTATAAACCACATCAAAGAAAATACGCTTGTTATTATAAAAAGAGGTACCTCTAAAAAATATCTATAGAATCCAGTCCTTAAAAATACTCTTCAATACCAAAAGCTTTATGAGAAAAATACTCCTTACAATTGCTGCGCTCGTTTTAATGTATTACAATTCCTACTCACAAACCACGATTCCTGGTGGAATTGTAAGCGGAACATGGACACATGCCGGTTCGCCATACAACATAATGGGTCCTATTATGATTCCCGACGGTTCGACACTTACCATTGAACCGGGGGCAGTTGTAAATTTTCAGGGCACATATAAACTGTATGTATTAGGGCAACTACTTGCAATAGGTAATCCAAGGGATTCTATAACTTTTACTGCGTCCGATACCACCAATGGATGGTATGGAATACGTTTTGATAACACCCCTGAAACAAACGATACCTCCAGATTAATCAACTGCAAGTTGCTGTATGGTAAAGCCGCGGGCAATAATTTTGATAATGCTGGCGGTGCGTTGTACTTTTTCATGTTTTCCAAAGCCATTATCTCTAATTGCCGGATTTCCAATTGTGCTACCAATTTTTTGGGCGGTGCAATTTTTTGCAATTATAGCAGTCCAATTATTCGAAACAATACTATTTCAAATAATACATCTTACCTTGGTGGTGGAATTTCCTGCTATAACAGTGATAGCAGCCATATTATTACTAACAACATCATTTCAAACAATTCTGCTTTTTCTGGCGGTGGAATTTATTTTAATGGCAACGTGACTATTAGGAATAACTTCATTTCGAACAATTCAGCTAC
>CAIRHD010000256.1 GCA_903878265.1 uncultured Bacteroidales bacterium
GCGGGCCAACCGGGCGGCGTTGAAAGAAAAAGGGATAGCGCTCTTGGCAAAACCTCTTGGCAGACCTTCGGCAGTGTCAATTCACCTAAGACCGGGAGAAAGAAATCCAATCGAGGGCAAGTTTGGGCAAGCCAAAACAGGATATGGGTTAAACCGGATCAAAGCCAGGCTCAAAGGAACAAGCGAATCGTGGATTGCCAGCATAATTTTGGTGCTGAACCTGGTCAAATTGGCCGGGGCAGCACTCCTATGCCAGTGGTTTGGGATGGGAACGGGTTTTTCAGCAAAAGGATTGCTAATGCCTTCATCGGCCATGCTGGCAATTTCCAGCACACATCGCGCCCACGCTTTAAATTACGGAGTTCTCATGAGGTTCAACCTAATCTGAGACTCCGAGTTTATCAGCAGACCCTACAGACAATCGCAACAGCCATTTAATGTGCACTTTCAATGCGGGTGATGAATCTGACTCTAAATTAATTGTTTTCATTCTGCTTTTATTAGTTATATCCGAGTAAAATCATTTTTTTAGAAGCCAGGCCGTCGAGGCCGAAACCCGGTGAAGCAGCATTTGTTGTGAGTTTTTCGCCTGTTTCTCCGAAAGGCATAAAGACTCTATGTTCATTAAATCCGGTTGCGCCGCGGATTGCAAATTTCATAGCCAGTAGGATTTTACCGCAAACAATATTGGCACCGGTCAGCGCTGGCCAACTTTTCCGGCAATCAGCCACGAGTGATTTCACCGAGGCATTTAAAACCGGGAGGTGATTTTCCGAAGCTCTTTTTCTGCAGATGAATTTCATTTTTAAAACAGGTTATTTACTTCCTGCCACTGAGTTGTGTCTTTGTATACAAGAAGCATTAAGAGACCAAAAGGAATTTGAATGAACTTTTGAGTGAGGGCAGCCATACGAGATAGAAAATAGTTGCAAGATAGATTTGATTGGTGGTCAATAGCCCAAAAATTTATTTGGCTTACGAGCAGAGCGGCAAGAAGCAATAAGCCTTTTTCATATTTATTCTGCTTTTTAAGATCATACTACCCGTTTAGTAAAGCTGCTTAAACAACTTCCTCAATTCAAATTAAAGAAGCAAACGAAATTGACAAACATCAGGCAAAAAATATTTCGTCCCTACGGGACTTTGACCATAGGGGTAATGATTATTCTACCGATATCCAGTTCCGCTGGGACTGGCCCTATAGGGACAACATATTGGTAGAAAGCAAAATACAAGTTATAAAAAAGTCCCGTAAGCCCGGTATGTATGATTAAAGTCAAGTTCATTAATAAATTTATTATGAATGTTAACAATTTTTAATTCAGAAATTCAATTTCATTTCGGGGAAGTTATTTCGAAAGTTTCGCTTAGCCAACCAAGCAACTATTTGCCTGTTTAATTAATTCCTTTTCCAAAGCATAATTTATTTTCTCGAAATCGTCGGATTTGTTAAAAAAGTAATCAGCTCCTAATGCGAGGCACTTCTTTTTATATTGCGGATAGGGGTAGCTGGTGAGGATGCATACGATTGTCTTGATACCGTACGATTTCAGGTGTTTTAGCACCTGGATTCCGTTCATAAGCGGCATGCGGATGTCGAGAATGATCATATCCGGTTCTTTTATATCAATTAGTTGCAGAGTTTCGATACCATTGGTTGGTTCACCCAGTATTTGTATGTTTTTGTGGAACAGCACCAAATTTCTGCTTTAGTTTATCTTTCGTATCATTCCAATTTTCCATAGCTTACCCTTTTGGATATTTTTAATTCTTAAAGTCAATTTTTTTTGATTGCGTCAAAGGTCTGCCATTATTACAGAGAAAAGTTACATTTAAATAAAAATAAGTTACATAATTCACACATTTTGAAAGAGGGGGTTAGGCTGTTGGGCGGTTAGGTTGTTAGGTGGATAGGCTGTTAGGAAATATAAAAAAAGGCATCAGGTACAAACTGGAAATCGTAGCATGAGGTATCAGAGATAAATGTGTAGGAATGAAAGGCAATCTATTATGATAAACATGTGGAAGGATTTGCGCGGTGGAAGCAGAATAAAGTCCAAAGCGTTGTATTGTTTATTTATTGTTAGCCTGCTTTTTGTTTTTGTTTGCGTTGGATTGGTTCAACAGGTACGACTGTTAAATTTCGATTGAGAAAGACCTTGCCAACGATAAAAGATCAGCATTATGCATAGGTGGGCGGTGACTTTGAACCGCGCCCCTACTTTACGGAAAAATCCCTGCAATGGTGTGGCAGGGATTTGTTTTGTAGTTGTGGTGGTTTTGCCTGTGCTACCGGGTAACACTGAAAGTATCGAACACGCTGTAGGCGCCTGTGTTGCCACTATAACTATTTACGGTTACAGTGCTGCCCCTGATGTCAACAACGCTGAAATAAAAGGTTTGGTCGTTGTTGTGTACGTTCCATGCAGCCTTGAAATCCGGATCGACGTACCCGGTAGAAGGGCCTGCCCCACATGTGCCATTTAGAAGTTGCACAACATTGTTCTGCCATAAAGGGGTTGGCGGTGTAGTTGGCGGATACGGCAGGATACTGCTATCAATCGCCCTGCGGGAAAAGAGGTGCGAATGGCCGCAAGCGTAGATATCGAACTTTTTGGCATCAAGAAAAGCCCATAGCCTTGTAAACGATTGGTTTGCTTCGGCTGCCTCGTTCGTGTCGCTAAACACATAGTAATAAGGGGTATGGATGAAAAGGAATTTGTGTGTAGCAGTGGTTTTTGCTACTTGATTTTTTAGCCACGACATCTGTGTGGAATCGATATTTCCACCGAGGCCCTCTTTTAAAGTGTCTGTGTTAACAAAATAGGGATCCAGTACCGCAAAAAATGAGTTGCCGGCAGGTGAATTGAAGGAATAGGTGAGATGATCGTAGCCAGTAGGACCGTTTGCTGGGTTCTCAAAAAAGACATCTTGGTATGCCTTCTGATTGACAAGCAGTAAACCGTAAGACGAATGCTGGTGGTACAGTTCATGGTTTCCGATGGCAGTGTATAACTGTATCCCTTTGCTTGTCAAGGGTGCGAACAGATCCTTCCATGCCTGGAAAGTAAAGGACGGCTTAATGTATCCCCTGTATGACATATCTCCACCGAACATCACAAAGGATGGCTTGGGCGACAAAGCACCAATCTGGCCGATAATATCCTTCAGCACAGGAAGGTTCACAGGTCCTTTAAGCGAGTCGCCGCGGCTGTCGGCAAGGAACACGAAACGAAGCGTTTCATCCGTTGTACCTATTCCGCCCGGTTGTTCGGGATTGTTTTTTTTGCAAGCGCCGAGCATTATTGCAACAGCAAACATCAACATAAGCGCGATGTTGGTAAAAAGGCTTTTAGCAATCTGAATTTTAATCATTAATGTGTTTGACATGATTTTTCTCCTTTTTTAATTTAGAAACATTTTTTTTCTGGCAATAATCTCAATGATTAATTCAATTGGTTTGCTTATGAACAAATTGTCCCCTCCGAAAAGTCTTTTTTCGCCTCGCGGTTATACGCTGAGTGTGGCACACTTGCGGCTATTATTTGCATTTGTCCGCTTTCTCAATTTAGTTGCAAACGCATTGCCCAAAGTATAAGTTATACTTTAAACGGGCAGGTGCGGTGGCAATCAGTGAAACAAGTACTTCAGATCAATGAACCCAATTTATTTCAGGGAACTGACACCCTCTTCAAATGTTGGATAAATGGAAAAGATAGTTTGAAACCCGCTGATACTAAAAATCTCCATTATGGCTTCGTTGAGACAGCAAAGTGCCAGCGCATTATCAACTTTCTTCATCTCTTTGGCAATAATGAGAAGTGTTCGTAAACCTGCACTGCTGATATAGTCCAACTTTTCAAAATCAATCAAAACCGGATTTCCGGATTGTTGTATTATTGGCATTACTTCTTTTTCAAATTCTGCAGATGTAATTGCATCAAGTCTGCCCTCAGGATGAATGACCAGTAATTCCGATGTGTTTTCACTAATTATTTTCATGATTATTTTTATTAAAATGAATTTCGATTTTTATGATGTTTTTGGCATCTATCCTTTGGTAAGTAAAGATATCAGTAAGGTTTTTCACGAGATGTATTCCCAGCCCTCCAATTTCCCGTTCGTTTATATCTGAATTTGTATCGGCGCTCACCTGTTCAACAGGATTAAATTCTTTACCATCATCAATAATCTCAATGCTTAAAGCATTTTCATCACACTTCAGATTTAGAATTATATCATGTTCTAAGGTGTCTCCATAGCCATAAAAAATAGTATTTGAAATTAATTCTTCAATTACAAGGTTCACTCTGGTGCAAATCTCAGTTGTTAGTTTCCAGTTATTGCACAATTGAGTTATCGTTCCTGATTTTGAGGAAAGGTTGGCAATGGAATTTTTTATCACCAGTTGATAATTCTGGGGAGAAGTTTTTAAGAGTTGCTTTCCGTAATACTGAATTGCAAGTACGCTGATGTCGTCCGACTGTTCTGTACCTTGCGAAAAAGCCTTCACATCATCAACAATTTGGCGAATAAGCTTAATTGGGGTAGGATTTGCCTGGTTTCCGAGTAATTCTGATATTTTTTTTATGGTGTATTGCTGGTCGTGGATATTAAAAGCTTCGCTCACGCCATCGGTGTATAAAAATATTGTATCGCCCATTTCGAGTTTGAAAGTGTTCGGGGTATGGCGCAAATTGAGGTTAATGCCAAGCGGTATGCAATGCGAAGTGTTTAATTCGCTCACGGCACCATTACTTTTGATAACGAATGGGTTATTGTGGCCGGCATTTACATATTCCATTTCACCGGTTGAAACATTTAAAATGCCCAGGAAGAGCGTTACAAACAAATTGCCGTCATTATTATTGCACAGGTAATTGTTCATAAGTTCAATAATCCTGCTTACGTTTAACCCGGCAATTTGTGCTTCAGCACGCATGATGGTAGTTGTAACAGCCATGAATAAAGCTGCGGGTGTTCCTTTACCGGAAACGTCGCCTATTGCAAAGCACAGGCGCTCATCGTCAATAAAGAAAAAATCATAAAGATCGCCGCCAACCTCTTTGGCCGGTTCAATAAACCCATAAATATCAAATTCCTTCCTGCCGGGAAAGGCGGGAAATTTTCCGGGTATCATACCCATTTGTATTTCGCGGGCAATTTTTAATTCGCTTTCAATTTTTTCTTTAGCCGATGTAGTCAATTTAAGGTTTTCGATATATATTTTTAATGCAGTTTGCATGCGGAAAAACGATTTATTCAATGAGCCAACTTCGTCGGCCGAATGGCTGGGTGGAATTTCAATATCAAGATTACCTGTCCCAAAACCTTCGGCAATCAATGCCAATGCATGTAACGGCCTGGTAACGCGGTTTGAAATAATAATGATCAGGATAAGCAACAAAGCTAAACCAATAACGGCCATTAATATAAGCGTTTGATTGAGTTTGTATAAGTCAGCATAAAGTTCTTTTTCGGGAAACACGTTACCCTTACCACTCCGGCCAGATTTGCCGAATATTGCTCTTTGGTGAGAATTTTGAGCGATATAAGTCCTTTTACATATTCCGCAGGGCTAATCTCATCCAAAACCAGCATAAGGGGCATCACAATACCTGAATGATGCACGCTGCTAAATGCCTGTAAAGCTACTTTTTGGCCAGGTGATAACTTCAAATATCCAGATTTTATAATATCAGCAAAAGGATGCATATCACTTTCGGCCATGGCAATTTCACCCATTGATCTTTCTGCAAATCTGTTGATTACAGAAATCAACCCGGTTAACGTGATGAAAGAAAAAGAAAACAGCGGATCGTCAGGACCAAATAGCTGATTTAAAGCCTTCCCTGATGTTTTATACAGTACAAATCTATCAGAAGCGAGCAGGTTTTCCCATTGATGCAGAAAGGGGTCATCGTCGAAAATGAAGGCATCCTTAAGAAATGAAAATAGTACCGGCGATGATAACATTTTAAGAGGTAGGTCGTCAAATAGCTGTAAGTCAGTAACCAATAGCCGGATAACAGTTTCTGAAGGATGTGAAAAAAAATTCCCGCATGGAGTAAGCAAAGGGCTGGAGCCTTCGTAAATGCAATATTCCAATCCATTGGCGCCGAAATCCAGCATCCCAGGATTGCAGGTAATGGTAAACGAAGCGGAATATTCAATAAATGTTTTCATTCACAGGGTAGTTTGACCACGGTTTTTTTTGATTCGGATATTTTCCAATGTTCAGGTTGGCATCTGTTTTCTGCCTAAATGATGCTCGTTTTTTTGGGGGAGATGACTGTTTTCAGTTATTACCCTATCATTTTACGCTTTCAAATTAGGGTCTTCAGATTGGATATATAGCATGAGTTCTTTCCCAAACTCCGAAGCAAACTGAAGTTTTTCGTAAGGATAAATTTGGTTGTTTAAATACTGCAAAACAAGCCATTCCTGATATCCTTTTCCAGGTTTTATGCCGCAAAAGAAGAATCCCATACTCTCAAAATCGCTGTACAATTCTGAAGTTTCGGGGCAATCCAAAGGCATGTACAAATAAATGGTTTCGATGCGGTTTGAACAAAATGCTTTTAAAGAGTGGCGGATATTTACAATACTGTCGTTGCCATATTCTTTGATATAAATATGGGCGCAAAAATATAAATCCACCTTAGTTTCAATGATTGCTGCCTCGTTTTTTGAAACTGCTTTTCCATTAAAATTGGTATTTAATGTGCGGTTGGCAATACCAAGATTTGCATATATTTTTTCAATAATATTTTTATGCTTCCGGGGTACAAAAACTATTTTCGGGTCATTGTTATTAAAGTAATAAAACATCAATATCCACGATTCCCGGTATTTATTTGAACTTGAAATTTTATTGAAATCCACAACGGTTACCCTTGAGATAAACAATGCCGACTCCCTTAATCCAAGACCAAATCCTGCTTTTTGCGAATAAGGATGGGTTGTAAAAGCATAAGCACAAACGCCAGAGAAATCCATTTCCCGCATTTCCTGGATTTGGTATTTTGATAAATCCTTAAGACAGCCTGCTCCGCGATATGCCGGATTTACAAAAGCCCCAGCCAATTCACATAAATCTGAAAAGCTTTCAGGGACGTTGGCGCAATGCCCTATTATTTCTTCATTAGCTTTATTAACAGCAACATAACTCATAAATTCATTTGTTTCGTTGAGTTGCCTTACCCGTTCGGGGTAATAAATGTTTTCGTAAATATAGCTTTGCTTGTATGCGTAATAAGCCAGCCTCGATATATCATGTACCTCGGAAGGATGAATCCGCCGGATATAGAATTCGAAATTTGCATTGTTTTCAGTTTTCGCGGCTTCATTTAAAACCTCTATGTCATTCGCGGGCAACATTTCGTAAGGCAGATATTTCTCAATTTCTATTTCTAGCCCTTCTTTCCCTTTGTTGGTATATTTGATAGTATCAGCAAGTTTATTGATGAGCAATGTCCCCAAACCGTGGATATTTTGCGACAATATTTGCTCCGTTCCGACATTCTCGTAGGACTTTATTTTTTCAATATCCAGAGGCACGCCATTTGATTTTATTACCACACCAACACCTAATGTAGTTGTGTTAAGCACTATTTCCATGATCTCGGTTTGTTCGGGCATGTAATCATACTTTATCACATTTGTAAGCAATTCTTCAATCACCAGTTCCAAATGCGTACAATCTTTATCAGGAAACCCAATAATTTTAGAGTATGTAGAAACACTGTTGATGACAACCGGAATCAGGTTGATTTTATTTGGTATTGAAATGACTATTTGATTCATGTGTTTATTTGTTTTTTAAAGGTTGGATGGAATATGCCACACTATCATCTTAGTATCTAATTCATTAATTTATTCGCAACTTGCTTACTTTAAAGGAGCGAATGAGATCGCTTCGATAAGTTGATGCTTTTTTTGACATAAAATGTTAAAATGCCGCATTGAATTTAGGTCAAAAAGCAAAGGTTAAAAGGCAAAAGTCAAAGGTGCTTGACCAAATAAATTTACATTTCATTCCAATTTTTCAAAACAATCCCGACATAATCAATTCTGACACTAATTTATTTATGCCTGTATCAATGGTATTAACTTTGACTTTTGACCTTTGCACTTTGACTTTTGACTTTATCTTTTCTGGCTTGTCCAGGTTAGGTTTGTGGGAAAATCCCATTTGGCTATTTCATTATTAATTTCACATTTTAACAAGTTTTCTTACAACCGTGTTTCTACCGGCTTTCAGAGTTACGTAATAAACTCCCGGTTTGAGTTCTGCCAATTGAAGACTCAAATATTGTTTTCCCGGATAAAGGGTTGTAGTGGTTGATTTTTTAACCAGATTCCCCTCGCTCGAATAAACGGTTATCAGCAAGCTGGCATTTTTTTCTGCAACAATCTCCAGTTTAGCTTCATCTTTTACCGGGTTAGGGAAGATATTCCCAACTATGAGTGATTGATTATCCTTGTATTCATTTATACCAGCCGCATAATTATAATATGTGCTGTAAACGCCGTTCCCGTGGGTTCCAATGGCAATAAAACCGTCAGTCTGGCGGGCATCAATCATATCAACCATCACGTTGCCAATGGTTGTGGATCCTTCTTTAATCCAAATTGTGGAATCGCCGTTTAGTTCGGTTGTTGAAAATAAGCCGCAGGATGTACCGGCAAAAATGATTTTTCTACCCTGAAATGTTAACAGTTTTGTGCAGCGGATAGATGGGCCATTGCCCGATCCATCCACATTTTGTTCGAGGTTGCCACCAACTGACGACCAGGAATTGCCACCATCGGCAGAATGGAAGAGGCTTTGCACACCGTAATTGGAAAATGTTACCATGAGGTGATCTGCATTATCTGGATTAATGTCAATATAGGCAACAAAACCATTGGAAGGAAAGTTACCCCCCGTAATATTTACAGGAATCGGGTTCCCGGTGTTTGCTCCGTCCAACCGGAATACTTTTCCCAGATTGGTGCCGTAGTAAAGCCGGTTAGCGGGGGATTTAGAGATTGCCAGACAGCTTATTTCGGAGGCGGAGCCAACATTTACATTGCTTAAATGGCTCCAACCTGAATTTCGCAAACTGGTATCGTAAGCAGCAGCTTTCAGGTTGTCCTTTCGCCAGATGCTGGTTATAGTAGGCAAGTAAAATGTTTCATAGTTATTGGGATCGAGGGCAAAATTTTGGTAAAACGGGAACAGTGTGTTACTGCCCATCACCGGGTCGTAATATTTCAGCAGGGTGTCGGGAAGTTGTGGGAAAATGTCGGTGGCATGCATGGAATTGTCAAACCGGGTTGTCCAGATATTTCCGCTATACGCTGAAATAGCGCAATATTCCCAGTCTGGGGCAACACAGGTTGCAAACCCATCGTAACAAATATCAATATTGAACCATAATTCCGACGGATCATCGGTAACCGTATAATACCAATTGTTATCCTGTAGCCCGCCAAGAACCCAGTCGTCGCCCGAAGAACCATGATCAATGGCAACGCTGTAGAACTGGGTAGTAGTCAGCTTGTTGTTCAATCGTTCCCAAGCCATACTGCTGCTGTCGGCCATGCAGTTATTTGTCAGGTATATTCCACCATCGTTAGCCATAAACATTGCTGCAGGATTGGATGGCAGGAAGGCAATACCATGCTGATCAGGATGAAGTTGATGCAAGGAATCCATGTCGTAAGGATATCCACCCAAATAAGTGGTCATCAGGCTATCAGCAAAACCGTTTACAGACCTGTACAGATTCATCCCACCAATAAAAACTACATTTTCGTTGTCGGGCTTCACACCCATGGCAAAAGTATATCCGCCATAAACCACGAACGAAAAGGGGAAATTGTTTATGCTCCCATCACCTCTGCCCGGCATGCCCTGGGTACGGTTTTCCCATACGGGGGAATTTGTGTTTGTATTCCATGTCATTTTCCAGAAGGTGTTCACTGAATTGGGGTATCCGTTAAAAGGGTTTAAATCCGGTGATTGTGATTCTGTAAAAACATACATCACTTTTTCATTCGAAGGGGCCAGTGCCAGTTTGGTAACGCGGTTATCCTGCGGGAAGCCATCCGGGGTTATTTTGTTCCAGTTTATCCCATCTGTTGATCTCCATAAACCTGCCTTACCAGGAGGTTCCACTGACATGCAAAAACTGCTTAAAGCGGCATAAAGCACACCATCGGAAGTAATGGCCAAGTCGGTGGCGAAGGATTTGTTTTCAAGGTCGCCCAGGGTTACTTCCCAACTCAGCCCGCCATTTTCGGAACGCATAATAGCTCCATAACAGGCGGCGTAAACTATGTCTTTGTTCATGTTTGTGGGGTCGGTAACAATGCGCCAAACCCCTTGATACACTTCCAGCAGGTTAGCCTGGGAAACAACTTGGGTGGCTGAGAGTGGTTGCCAGGAAGCTCCGTTGTCAGTTGACTTATAAATCCCGTTGCCAATCCCGATGGTCCTGGCATTTGTACTTATATTCCTATCCGTGGTACTTAGCAATTCGCCGGTACCGTAATACCAAATGTGGTGCTTGCCCGGCCGCTTGTCCTGCGTTATACAGGTTGCACTTTGCTCGGCAAGGGGAGAGGTGGTTTTTTGCCAGCTCTGGCCGCGATCAACCGATTGCCACATGCCACCCGATGCACTGCCAGCCAAAAGATGGTTTTCATTATCCACATCAATCGCCATGTTCAACATGCGGCCACCGATATTGGCGGGCCCGCGCCATTTCCACGATTGGCCGTCACCATCTGGGTGGATTGGCAACTTGGAAACAAAAGCAAGTTCACGGGCACGTATCCCTTTAGGGATTTGCCCGGTATGGGGATCCATGAGTTTCGTGAACTGATAATCTACCTGCATGGCTAAAAAGCTTTTCCCAGGCTTTTCTAGCTTTTCTGTCAAAGATGGCCTGGCCGTGCCCTGGCAGCCAAGTTGGCATGTGAGTTTGGATAAAAAGCAGAGCAATGCCATGCCAACAAACCCTGCAATAATTACCTGTAAATGATGGTTTTTCATAAGGCCGCTATGGTTTAATTTTATGATTTTTCGACTGCACTATCTGATGTAGATTTTTTCCGATTTCGTTCCGTTTTTAGTATTTGCTTTTACCAAATAAAACCCTGTGTTTCCTGTAAAATCAATTTGGTATGTTTGCCCGTTCCCCAATCCTGTAAAGATTTTGGATAACAGTGTTTGGCCAAGCATGTTGTAAACAGAAACCTGGATGGATTCCTGATTTTTTGATTTAACGAAAATCTGCTGGCCACTGCTGTAGATTTCAATGCCATAAGTTTCGTCCGGAATTTCATTTACGGAAGTTGCGTTGTTGATCAAAATCAGAAACCTACCTTGCAGGCTTTCGGGGCTATGATTAACCGAGATGGAAGTTTTTTGACGGAGGTTGTAAACAATACCTGTTGTCAAATCTTTTAACGAAAGGGCCGCGGTTTCCAAAAATGTGTTTTCGGCAACTGAGATTTCATACTTGCCTTCCTTTCCAACTTTTAAATTTAAGGGGATGGCAATTTCTTCATCCATAAAAGGCGTAGAATTGATGCTCAACATTTGGTTATCAACCGAAGTATAAAGTTGTGGGGCTTCCTCGATCCCCATTAGTTTGAAAGCATCAAAATCGTTGTCTAATCCGGCAGTTGCATCTTCCCTGAAATGAATGTAGGTTTTATCCGAAAATCCGTTCCCTTCAACCTTCAAAGCCAATAAATTTTCGACAAAGGTTTTTTCTTTGTAAAAATTTGTGGAAGTATGCTTTCGCGAAGTGTTTGGTATGCTGAGGCTAGCACCTGTTGCGACTTTAATAAAAAACCCATTCATGGGCGGGATGATGCCGTTGGTCAAACTTCCGGTTGTTCCGTTCCAGCTAATATATTGCCCGGCATCACCATCGTAAACATAGGCCGAGCCATTGATATTGGTTTTTGCAAATTCGTCCCAATCCAGAGCCGAGGGAAAAGGGTTTCCAAGCAGGTTCCAGCCTTCGCCGGTTGCAGAATAGGAGAGAGCGGGGTTTGATGTTCCGTTAAACGTAAAATTACCTGCATTCAGCTTTCCAACAAACGATTTGGTAACATCGGTTTTATAGGCAACAAGGTAGCCTTTTCCTAAAACGAAGGCATCCTCAAATGCCGGATTCCATTCGCCGGATTCCAATTTTGTATTTATCCAAATATAATCCGGTTCGCTAAATTTATAAAAATCATTATCCACGCTGGGTGTGCCGTTGTTCACAAAACCAGGTCGTATGTTTTGGGCAGCAACCGGTGAAGAAAGGAAATGCCATCCCGCATTACCCACATATTTTGGGATGTAACGCTCAACAGTGGCATCTACATTTGCAGTATTGTTGATGAGCGAAGCAGTTGCCAAGTTATCCGATTGAAGTTTCAGGCCAGTATTTCCGGCATTGTTCAGTAAATTCCCGGTAATGCTGAGGTGCGAAGTTGGAGCAACAACCAAGCTTGCTGCTGCATCAATGGTTAAATCCGTCATGGTTTTGTCCGAATCTATAACAACAGCATTATTAACCTGAACCCTCGACCAATCTTTTACCGGCACATCCTGTCCCGCAGCCCAGGTTGAAGTTGTGCCCCAATTGCTGCTGGCGATGCTTTGGTAAGGCGTTGGAACTGTGGAAGCTGTCCAGGGGCTGGCATCCATATTATGAAAAGTTCCGGCATTCCCACCAACAATATCTGTAACCACGGTTCCGCTGCCTTCGTTAAACTGCCAGTATGAAACCAGACCCGATTCGGTTCCCGATAAAGAACGATACATGTCGGCTCTGATGTCAGCAATATCACGGGCATAATTCCAGATGCGGATTTCATCCATATTACCGTCCATTGCATCAGTGCCGCTAATTTTAAAAGTGCCATCAGGCGCGAACAAAGTGGCCGAAGCTGCCATGGTTTGCACTAATTCGCCATTCAAATAAAGCTTCATGGTAGCACCATCGTAACTTGCTGCAACGTGCATCCATTTGTTTGTGGCCAGTACATTGTCAACGCGGATAGCATAACCGGCAAAATTATCATCCCTGATGAAAAAATTCAACTGATTCACACTTCCTGAAGGCAGCCCATCGTAACCTATTGCCGCTACTTCCGGTTCTACCGTGATATATCGTTGCTCGTCACCAACAGGCAGATTATCATGATAGACCCAGGCCTCGATGGTGAATTGCAGCATCGTGCTTTTTAAGCCTGAGCCTGAAACGTAATCAGAAGCATGATGAAAACTTAGTGCATTTCCAGCAAAGTTATCGGCTGGAAGCCTTCTACAAACAGCCAACTGGCTAAATGTTATGAGGCTGTTAAATGTGGCTGTATTGCCCGTAGCATCCACAGAAACTGCATTTTGGGAGTAAATCCAATTATTGTCGTCGTTGGTTGGGCGTGAGTACAGTTTTATTCTGGATGAGGAAGTTTGGTCGTTGGCAGTAATATCCTCGGCTACAGAAAAAGTAAGATTTGCATCAAAAGTGCCAGTGCCATAGCGGTTGATGACCCAATATTGCGAATCGAATAACGAGGAGTTGATATTTGGGGCGGCATCAATCCGTGAAACGGTGATTGATGCGCTGGCATGGGAATTAAAAAACATCGAAAGGCCGGTTCCTGTAAAATTTACATTTCCGCTTGCCTCTGTTTGTGTGTTACTAACCCCGCCTCCAGCCGGAATTCCTGAAAGCACCCAAC
Organism: uncultured Bacteroidales bacterium; assembly: GCA_903878265.1. Lineage (GTDB taxonomy): Bacteria > Bacteroidota > Bacteroidia > Bacteroidales > UBA4417 > UBA4417. The sequence continues at coordinate 13,744 of CAIRHD010000256.1, forward strand.
ATCCCAAACCCATATTTGTGAGGGTGCCATCGTTTCCACCTGCCACATCATTAGCGGTTGTTCCGTAAGGTTCGTTAAACTGAAGGCAAACAAGCAGGTTTTTATCGTTTCTAGTAGGCGTGAGGTGCATTTTTTCGCGGATTTGCTGCTGCGTGCGGGCTTCACGCCAAATCCGCATTTCATCAATCTTGCCTTTAAAACCCGACCCAATTATGATAGGTGAAGATGTTGAAGTTATACCTGGCGGAGTTACCGATGAACCAGCTTCGCCATTAACATAAAGTGCCATGGTTCCTGCCGTCCGATTAACCACACCACAGAGGTGCAGCCATTTCCCAACTACCAAAGCGGTACTTAGATTTTTATAAGAAAAAATGCTATTGTTGTTTGCCCCAAATTCAATGACTATAAAACCTGGTCCTTCGTGCATTTTCAATTCCCATTCCGTTCCTTTAGCAGCAATAAAATGATCGCCATTGGCCATAACTTCGGTTTTTATCCATGCTTCGACCGCAAACGAGTTGTTGTACTGAAACCCTGAAAAGTCGGTAAGCTGAACAAAATCGTCTACCCCATCCAATTCGAGGGCATTTCCGGCATAATTTTCGGGATAAGAACGCAGAACCAGAAACTGGCCAAAAGCGCTTACACCCGTAAAAGTGGCTGTGTTAGCAAGGGTATCAATGCTGGCGGCTTTTTTTACCAAACTCCAGTCGCCATCGGAATTGGCTGCCCTGGCGAAAAGTTTTACGCTGCCAGGATTCAGGCCGTTGAAGCTGTTTAAATTATCGTTTAAGGTAAAAGTGAGGTCAGCGGTAAATATTTTGTTATCGAAGTTTTTTACAACCCAATATTGCGAGCAAGCGGCATAGAACGGATCCGAAGGCTTGGTGTTGGGCGATAGGTTTATCCTGGAAACTGTGATGTTATCCGTTCCTGAAAGTGCCGTGAAATTGGAAGAAAAGCCGGTGCCGGTGAATATTGCATTTCCGGTTGAAGTTACAGTTTGCGAATTGCTGTTTCCTCCACCGAGTGGTATTGTGGAATTCACCCAATTTCCGGATCCTAATCCTGTAAGTGAACCATTACAATTACCAGTGTAATCGTGAGCCATGGTTCCTGAACCTTCGTTCAACTGCCAATAATTGAGCAATCCCGTTTCGGAACCTGACAATGTAAGGTGCATGTTTTCACGGATTTGCTGTTCGCTGCGGGCATAATTCCAAACGCGAAGTTCATCTAATTTTCCATCCAGAAATTCATTGGTATTGCTACTGCTAAAACTAAAAGAGCCATCAGGCGGATAAAGTCCTCCGGAGGGAGCCGAACTTGCAATTAATGCTCCGTTGAGATAAAGTTTAATGCTTGTGCCATCGTAAGTGCCGGCAACATGCGTCCAAACTCCGGTGGATAATGCGCCGTTAACCCTTAATGAAACCAATACTCCATTCGATTTTTTTATGTAAAAATGCAATTGGCCGGCACCGCCGCTATTTGATCCGTCATGGCGCAGTACAGCTACTTCTGTGCCAATGGTGATATATCTTTCAACCTGGTTCGGCAACGAATTATGATAAACCCACGCTTCAAGCGTAATTGCAGTAATTCCGGAGTTTATTCCTGTGCCGGAAACATATTGCCCAGCTTCGAAAAATTGAAGTGCTTTTCCTGGCAAATTACTGGTTTGTGCGAAATTCTTCATTGGTAAGAATCCCAGGGCAATAAACAAACCCAGCGGCAAAGTAATATTTTTTTTCATGTTGGATATTTTTGAACTTATTAAAGTAGCTCACCTGATTACGATCATTTTAATTGATTTCGCCGAATGGTCGGAAGTGAGTCTGACGATGTAAGTACCGGATTGAAGCGTAGAAGTATTCAGCTCCAGATCGTACGTTCCGGGATCAAGTTTGGCATCGGTAACAGTTCCGATTTTTGAACCGGTAATGTTAAAAATTTCAATTTTTACCGAATTCACATCAGGCAGATAAAATTTTAGTTTGGTAAAATCGGAACAAGGATTTGGGAAATTCTGCTCCAGAACCACGTCTGTGTATGTAATCGGATTTTCAGAGTCTTCAAAGAAGACGGTTTCTTTAACATCTTTAACCTCGTTTGATTCCGAAATTGTGAATGACCTGAAAACAAGATTCATCACCGGGTCGCCAAAGGTTATCCCGTTTAATGGCTTGTAAGGAACATTAGTGGCAGCCATGATAAATTCGTGGCTCAAAATCATCAAAGTATCGTTTCCGGCAAAGGAAAGGTCAAAATCACTTACCTGTTTTGTGGTATCGCAAACCAGTGGATTTGCCGGAAAATGCTTCCAAGAGCCAGAAATGTCTGAAATATCCCCAAGCAAAAGGTCAACTTGCGAAATCCGTTTATCGGCGGTGTGCAAACACAGTTGTTCGAGTTTAAAACCAATGGCAGTTTTACCTTCTTTGTTGATGGTTAAACGCGGAACCTGAATATGATCGTTGGTTTCGGTATAAAGCCGTCGGTTCAACGACAGGTCCCAGCTATTAGAAGCGAGATCCCACTTCAGAATGGATAATGCTTCATTATCGACGACCGACAAATCGCTGGTGTAAGTAGTGTAAACCATTGCACCACGGCCATTCTCAAAATCGAGGTCAAAATAGTTGTAATTCATAAGCGAGTCGTAAGTAAAAATCGAGGTCGGAGCTGACCAGGTTTCATCTGCAAATACCGAGGTCATCAACCGGTTGCCTTCCATTTTATCCTGATCGATATTTTTCCACACCACAACAGCAACATTTTCCTTTGGCGAAGCTACTTTTACATTGGTTTGGATGCCGCCGGGTTCTGCCAGAACCTTTGGAGCTGATTCCTTCCATATCCCATTTTTATTTTCAATGAAAGCATACCAGATATCGGATTTGTTATTTTCAAGATTGCCTACCTGCCACACAATCAATGCTTTGGCTGGAGAAAGCACCACAATTTCAGGGTTTGCTTCGGCTCTGCCGGAGGTGGCGGATACCATATTGTCATCGAGCGGGCCAGACAGTAGCATTGCCCCGGTGTTGATGTCGAAAACCGAATACCAGATATCCTGCGATTTAACAAAACTTTCGAGAACATCATCGGATTTCTGCTTCATGAAAGTCATTGGTGAATGGCGCGACTGCATCCAGGTGCTGACGGCAATACTGTCGTTAATCATCTCAACTGAAGGCCTTTGAATGGCATTTTGGTTGGTGGAGAGGGAATATGTTTTGCCAAATTTGCCGGTCGTTGGGTTTATATTCCTTAAACAAAGATCTCTTTTTCCATACGATTTTTCAGGCTCAATCCAAGTAAACAACCGGTGTTTATCTTTCATACTGATGGAATGTTGGGGCATGGGCAACGCCATTTTCTGGTACCATCCTACCGGTTTTAACTGGGTCAATGACTTAGTATAATCAGTGCTTCCTGGAAGGAATAGCTTTTTCTCCGACGATTTGCCAAGTGGCGGAAAACAACTACTCATATCATCGCCAAATGTTTTATCAACAATTAATTTAGGGCCATACAGATTTACTTCGTACCAACTCCAGAGCGCGTTGAGATAAACCCTGTATGAAGGCCTTAAAATACCCGAAACCTTGGTTCGTGTCTTATGATCCGGAATATCAATGTATGATCTGCCAAGTCCTACATAGATACCTGTTGCAAATGCAGCATACACATCAACCAGTCCGGCACAGAATGTTATTCCTATTGATAGTTCGCCCTGGGCTCCAATATAGCCGAACCGGTATGAAGCACTGTTTATGTAAGCTTCGTGGTGCGCCGGATTGGCATCAATTACGAGATTCCCAACCGACCCCCATTTCCCGGTCAAGGTGTCAACAGTGAAATTCAACCTATTGGCTCCCCCTACATCGAGAGCGAAAGTCATGTTACCGGTAAAGCCGACCGGTTTGGCTTTGGCCCATTGATTAAGTTTTAATTTCTGATACAATGTTATCATTTGTACGATTGGATTGTGGACAGCACGGATTGCACTCAAAGTTACGGCTATGTTGGTTGCCATATTTTGTTGTGCCAACAGATTGTTGTTTTGATCTAAATAATAGTAATTATTACTATTGTAGGCAAAACTGCCATTTACAATCTCTGGTGGCCCCAATCGAAATGAAACCTGCGTTTGCTTTAACTCCGGAGGTTGGTTGAGTTCCAGTTTATTGGTTGATTTGGTGTATTTCAGGAATGCCTTAGCAGATGTTGCAGGTCCCGTTAACTCGGTGCCGCCATAAAAAGGAACCGCTTCGGGTATTGTAAAATCATCATTATCCAAATAACCTTTATTTTTAAAGTAGGTTTCGAGCGAGAATGTAACCACGTCGCCGCTTTCCTGCACGTTAAAAAAACTGGTGTCGGGAATAAATTCGAACCAGGCGGGTCGGGTTTTGTGGATGGTAATCGAATACGGGCCTTCAATAAGCGCAGGGTCAGGAAATTGCCCGAGATAATATTCGATTTTCAGATTTGCCATGGGTGGCGGGAGTTTTCCCATGTTGTAGGTCAGGTGCCAGGTGGTGTCGTTCAGTTTAATGGCGGCAGTTTGGGCTAAAAGTTGACCGGAGTTATCATAAAACTTACCAATCACCTTGTTCATGTCGTCCAATTCTTCGGTGGCGATGGTGAAAGTATTTTCCTGATCCATACAACCGGGCGCAATGGCTTGTAAAAATGGGCCTAAATCGCCTGAAACCGTTGGGGCAATCATTTGGTTGATATAAATAGGCACCGAAAAAGTATGTTGGACCGATGTGTCGCCGGTGGTTGTAATATAACCGTTCTGAAAACTAAAATAACTACCGGGAGGCGCATCGCCCATATCGAAAGCTAAAGTAAATTCCTGGTTAGTTTGCGTATATGGAAAGATTTGCTTTCTGATAACTTCGTGCGATGGCGACAGAAAAACACCTTGCAGGAAATCTTCTTTCCATTTTGATGTGCCTTTCAAGGTATAATTTGTATTAAACGTGATGAGATTGGTAAGCAAAACGCCTTCATTAAAAAAACCGATACCCTGGTTAAAATTATAGTTAAACGTGTACCCGGGTAAAGGGTCTTTGGTAATAAAATTGCCAACAGGATAATAAATTCCGTTTGCCGGCCCGCCTTCATAAAAAAGTTGTACAAAAAAGGTATAGGTGCCAGGAGCCTTGTTTACCATATTTCCTTCCCAGGTGATGTACGAAAGATTTCTGTTAACCTTTACCCATTTATGTAAACTGCCGATTAAAGTACCATGATTGCTGCCTTTCGAATCCAAAACAGTTGCACCTTGCCCATCATTAAGGCGATACAAAGTTTCACCGGAAGATTTTCCCTGATCCCAGATATAAATTTCAGCCAGCGAGCCTTTAAAATACTCGGCCAAAGCGCTCATTTCATCTGTTTTGCCGGCATGATTCCTGCCCACCAGCCAATAGCCATCGAAGCCGGTTAAATACCCGATGTATCTATGGTCGACCAGGGAACCATCAATATATAAATCAGCAGCAAAATCTCCAAAAATAACTTGCACATTGTGCCAAAGGCCGTCGTTGTAGGCGTGTTCGCCATATAAAACTTGTCCGCTGTTTACCTGAAACCTGATCGAGCCATCTTTCTCCAATAGGAATAACCGCTCGGTGCGGGTGCTGCCAACACCGTTATTTGTCTGGCTAAATGATAATAAAACCCCGCCATCTTTGGAGGTCGTGTTGAAATAAAAAGAAATGTTCGCATCAATCGGGCACGAAATTTTTTGGGGAGTTTGAATATAATTGTCTGTCCCGTTCAGATTAAGCGAGTATTGGAAAGGAACGCTGTTTTGGGTAAAAGTTTGTGTATCGTAATATGAATTTCCATTTTTGAGGCCACATACAATTTTAAAAGAACCTGACGGAAGCCCGGCAACATCAATGGAGTTCATTATTTTATCGTATGGATTGTCGCTTTGATAAAAACTGCTCCAGTTATACTTGGGCGTGGCAATAGGAATTGGGGGCGTTACGGAAACATTGTAGGAGGTAATAAAACCACTGTCGGCTACCCCGGGGAAATATTCACGTGTGATCAGATGGCTTACTTTGTAGGAAATGGAAGATAAATCGTACGGCAAAATGCATTTGCTGCCTACAGATTTCAGCAATTTTGAATAAAGCAAATTGTTCTGATTATCGTAAAAACTAAATCGTATCGAATCGGTGAGTTTATTGCTCGATGTAAAAAATATCGTGTCGTTCAAATCTTGTATATCAATGGCTTCAGGAATAAAATATGCGCCATTTTCGATGGTACCTGTGTTGTTGGTATAGCTGTCGTCGGAAACTATTTTAAGGCGGTTGCGCAAATCATCAAAATTCCAGTAACCTATCAAGTTTAAATCCTGGAGGACAGGTTTTTTGTAGTTGCTTTTGATTTCCTGTGCCGACCGGGCATAATTCCATACCCTGATTTCGTCCATAGCAGAAATAACACCCAACGAAAACTGCTTTGCATTCATTTGCCCAATAATCAGCGGCTTGGTTCGCATGTTTTTATTGTACGGAATATGTTGAGCGATATAAAGAAATTCATCGCCGTCTACCTCAACATTGTCCGGATTAACCAGGTTTCCATCCCAATAAATCTTTACTATAAATGAAGAGTTGCTTTGAACATATTGAAAAGTATAGGCAACATGATGCCAGCCTGATATATTTGCTCCCGGAAAATCAGCCAAAACCAATTGTCGTGGCATTCCACCAGCCATCGAATAAAAATAAAGAGAGGTGCCACCATTTATCCTGCTTACCGAAATTGTCCAAAGTGAGTCAACCGACATAATTTCCATAATACCAAACGATTGACCATTTAGTTTCGGATTAAATTGTAGCCAGGTTTCGATGGTAAACTGACCCTCGATAATATCGAAACTATAAGGGCCTTTGTAAACAACCCCTGAAACAATCGGATTAAAAATTCCCGGCCCATTCTGTATTTGAGCATATTTATTGGTGTCAACCATGATGGCCTGGCCACCTGTCTGGTTTTGAGTAAATTGCGGGATCGAATCATGGTAAATACCCAAATCGGTTTTGCACACCAATTTTGGCTTTTGAGGTAGTATGATGAGATTTTTATTCATAACCACCCCATCCGGAGGACCGCCATCGCAATAGGAAGCCGCTTCAATAAACCTTGTTTTAAGCGGCAGCAAATCCATCCTGACATTACGAAAGTCAGCCGAGTCAAGATAATGTCCGGTTGGAGCTACCACAAGGCATGTATCGAGTGGCAGCGAATCAGACGAAAAAATGACAAACTTAACCCGACTGGTTCGGGGTGGCAGGTGTTTAAGGCTGAAGGAATTCAATACCTGCTGCACATTTTGCCACGTTGTATCAGTACGGGTGTAGTTATTGGTGATGAATGGCCCCCAACCTTTCAAAGCTTGAAATGAGATTGTATCACAATAAACTATATAAGGAATGTAATAATTAGCCACGCTGTTGTTTTGATAATGCACTTCCACATTTAATTGCGGCGATAAAGGCAGATTCATTGTATCGGATTCAAATTCCCAAAATGCCGATTGTAAATTGTCGCCCTGCGTGGTGGATGAACTGTTGATTTGGTTGCCATCCTGATCAATCATCCTGAAAGTAATGCTCGAAGTATTTGCTGGCAAATTGTAAGCCATAAAATAATTGTCGCGCGAAGTGCCAATAGTGTAAGGCCCAAAGCCATTCAGCGATTCGATGGTTATCTGTGGGATGTTCACTGTGTCGCTAAGGTTTTGTGCATACGCCCCAAAAGAGCCGGATAACAGCAAAACCACGGCAAGTAATAACGTAAGGTAGCTTTGGGCTTTCATGTTATTGTCTTTTATGGGTTTATTTTTTCGGTGATTTTATTGCTTTTCATTTTCCAGGAATATGCTTTTCCCTTCTTTTTTCAGTTCAATACGGCCATGCCATTCTGTATATTCATACTTCTCATTGCTGTATTTTACGCCCGATCCCATTGTATCCTGTTTCAATTCAATGGTTTCGCCTTTCAGGGTGAAAGTCGCTGTCCCTTTGGCATTGTTAAAGACCATATCTAATTTTACACCTGTTTTATCAGTAGCAGAGGCAGTAATAATCCCGTCATCAGTTGCTTGTAGAGTAACATCCCCGGGTATTGTATCAGATGGACCTGTTGCGCTTCCGGTTGAACCGGTTTTATTTTTATTGCACGAGATCACTAATAATGTTAAGATGGACAGACAAGCCAGCAAGAGGGTGATTCTTCCGGGCCGGTTAAGCCTTTTGTATTGCATTGGTCTTATAATTTTCAGGTTTTCGTTTATGTTTTTCACGATTTCGCAGGGCTGGCAATACAGCCCTTCTTTATGATGCTTTCAAACGATTAGGTAAAAAACTGCCGGTATCATCACAATACTCAATACAATATGAGCCATTACCAAAGCCGAGGCAGTTTCGGGTGCGCAATCGTGGCGGCTTGCAAACACTGGCCCAAGCACTGCCGAAGGCATGGAACTTACCAAAACCAAAACCTGGGTTTGTAACACTGTTAAGCCATATAAAACTGCCTGGGCGTGGGCAATAAATGGCTGAAACCACATTTGTATCAAAGCAGAGATGATGAACAAAGGAATGATGCCTTTTAACGGAATTGGCTTCAGGTTCAGGGAAAGGATAAGGCATGCCAGTATTGACAAAGCCCCGTTTATCATTGCCAATGCCTCGAAAAAAGGTGCAACAAAATTATTCTGCCGGTCGAAGGGCATAAAGGAAACAGCAATCCCTAAACCTATTGACACAAAAATCGGCGACCTGAAATAAGGGAGCAGTGTTTTTTTGATGTTGAAACCCTGCGTTTGATTGCCGAAATGAATGGCAATTGCCGGCCCGAGCAAAAACATGGGCAGCCCAACCCCCAATTCGCTCAACAGCACTGCATCGGCAATAGCTTCCGGATTGTTAGGGAACGAAAATGCAATAAACGGATACCCCAGCAGTGCCGACGAACCAAAGGAAGAAGTAAGCATCAAGGCGCCTATTTTTGGCTTCGTTAGCCTCAGTATCCTCCCGGCCATATATGCCAGCAGCATGGATAAAACCCCGGCAACGAAAACCGCGAACACAAGCAGGAACTGCCCGCTTTTTATCGGGGTGGCCGATAATTGAAGGAAAATTACGGTGGGAAGCACCACCTGTGTAAGCAGTTTGGTGAAAACCTGGTTGTCCTCGGTTTTTATAATCGAAAGTTTGCGCAGCAACAGGCAAAGCAACACCACGATTGTAAAGGCGAACACGGTTTCAAAAACTTGTAGGTTCATTGTAATGAGATTTTATAAGGATATTTTTATTTACGATGTACGAATTACGATTGACAAGAATAACACGCTAAAAACAAATTGTAAATCGTCATTTGTAATTCGTACATTTTGTGATTTCCCAAGTTTAAAAACATACTCTATTTTGATCCTTTCAAAACACCGTATTTTTCGCCCATAAGTATATGTTGGTATGCTTGGCTGTTGTTCGGTGCTTTGGATGCAGTTAATTCAAATCCGGCTTTGTGTTGGAAAACCATCACTATATCGGAGCCACCAAACAGGAAACACCCTAACATATCCCCTTTTTTTACGGTAGTGCCGGCGTGGATGTTTGCCTCAAATTTTATCGAGCAAATCTGCGACATGCCAATTGGAAGCACTGCTACCAAACCAAAATCCTCTGTTTCAATTATAACACAACCCCTTGTTTCGATGGATTGCCAACCCGGCACGGTTGGGTCGAACATATAGCGCTGGATTGCGGCATCCCAGGTAATAATGCCGCCAACGGCATCCTGTTCGGCTATGTTCATAACTTCCTTTATTACTCCGCCTACCGGAAAATGGAAACGGTGGTAGTCCTGCACATCAAGAAAAGTGTGCGTCATCACCCCATTGGCAAATTCATCCTCATATTGGCTGTCAGCACCTATTAATTTTGCGATAGATGTTAATGTCCCGGATTTTATTGGCACGCCTTTTTTCAGTACCATGTTCGAGTTGGCATCTATTTCCCATACTCCTTGTGGTATTGCATCTGCGGGCGACACAACAACAGTGCTGTCGGTAAGGGAGTGTATCGGGCGTTTGTCTGGCGACGATAGATACCTGGAAAAGAACCGGTTAAACGTATTCCAGTTCGAGGGATCCTCGTACCAACCGGCTGATAAACCAAATTTATTGTCGGTGAGTGCCAACTGGTAATATTCGTTTTTCCACGAAGCCGGTGTATCCAGATACGCTCCCCACGCTTTATTGAAACTTACCAACCAATCGCTGTAAGGCTCAACATATTGAAGTGAGTTGTTATAATACCCCAGGCCCTCCAACTCAGGCAGCGGTTGGTCGTTGATGAAATAAAAATAGTTCAGGCTTTGGTCAATTTTATCGTACAGCGAGGTGTATGGCGTAGTGGGAAGTACGCTCCAGGGCATGCAAGTTTCGGCCCAGGTAACAAATTCGTAATATTCATCAAGCGATTGGGCTGGATTTGTGTTTTTATCCGGATTCACCACTTTTGCCTGAGCAATAGATTTGATTAATAGTGATTTAATGTTCGGATTATTTTCAACAATGCTAATCAACTCCAGGGTTTTCGCCCCATAATTAGGGTCTGTTTTCGGGTCGTCGCGTTTGCACGATACATGCAGCATTGCAGCGATAAGTACACTTAATGCTACCAAAAGGCTTCTCTTTTTCATAAACGTTTTTGTTAATTGATTTATAAATGCCGTTGGACTGAAATTTTACCCTCAACCAATTCCCTGATCATTGATTCAAATTCTTTTTTCGATGAGTTTTTGGGGATTGCCTGATCTGTACTGATGAAATTCAAATCGTACTCTTCTTTGTAATTTGTCAGAAATAAAAACCTTACCGTTGGCCATATTGATAGGGCTTTAAGCATGGTTTCGTTGCATTTGGTTTCGCCAAAATCGTAATCAATAAGGATCAGGTTTACCTGCACAGGGTGGATGGTTTCCGGGAAACTACCATTGTCCGTTTCAAAAACCACGTCAAAACCTTTCACTTGGCTTAAAGCGGTTTTGAGGCTTTCGCGGTATATTTTGTTTTGTTCGATAAGTATAATGTTCATTGGTTTTTCCTTCTTAATTGGTTTTTTTGAATGTTCCGGCAACTATTTCAACGCGGTCGAAAGTTACGCTGCTGGGCCGCGTTTCGTAGTCCTGCGCATCTTCTAAGGTCATATCAATTGTGCCATTACTCAATTGAGCAGTGAAATTAAATTGGTCGTTTATAAAGTGTTCCTGGTAAACTCCAATTTCGGGATTGATTGACTGGGCAAGGAAAATCATCCCTGATACACCATTAATATGTGAGTAGGTTTTTAGCATTTAGTTGTTGGCAGGTTTCAAGGTTTTGGGATAGATTATGTTAAGCCCGATTGTTGTACTTTTTAGCAGTTCTGGCTTGTAAAGTTTTTTTACAAATTTACAGTGCATATAGCCCTGGCGAATACGTGTAAACCTGTAGATTGACTAAGGGTAAACCTGTAATTGTAGTAAGGGTAAACCCGTAGGGTGCTTTGGTGGTGGGGATTGGTTATTGGTGATTGGTGACTGGTGATTGGTGACTGGTTATTGGTTATTGGAAAATGGTTATTGGTTAATGGTTAATGGAAAATGGTTAATGGAA
>CAIRHD010000257.1 GCA_903878265.1 uncultured Bacteroidales bacterium
AATAGCAGTGGCGGGAGGATGTATTATTTTAGCAGCGACGATTCGCCTGTAAGCTATTACGATGGCAAAGGATTGACCGAAAATTTTGGGGGCGGAACCAATTTTAATTACGACCACAAAGGCACAAAATTTAATTCGAGTTATTTCTATAACCAAACCAAGCTCGAATACGATCAAACTTCGCTCCGCCGAACATTTTTGAGCAAGGATTCCACTTTCACCAAACACGATACGCTCAACAACTCCGATTTCCGCTCCAGCCATAGCATTGGCACACGTTTTGAACGCGAATTCGACTCAAGTAACAAGCTTATCGTGAAAGGGAATTTCCGCTTTTCGAGCAATACCAACAATATAATCGACATTCAGCAATTTTCGGATTATTCGCTTCAACCACATGACAAGATTGACCTCAACAACGGACTCAATTTAGATTCGTACAAAATAACCACTGCCGCCATTTACCGACACCTTTTCAAAAAGAAAGGCCGTTCGTTTGCCGTAAGCGCGGGTTTTAATACCAATTTTGGCAACGGCGACGAAACAAATAATTCAATCACCAGTTTTTTTGATGCAACTACCCCAACAAGCCAGATAAGGCAATTGGTGAACAACGATAAAAATGTGAAAGAGCTTAAAGGGAGTTTGCTCTATACCGAACCATTATCCAAGAAATTTTATGTCGAAACTTTCTATAATTTCAACCAGCTTACCAACAACAACAACCGCCAGGCTTTTGATGCCGAACCCCAAATCCATATTGATAGCCTAAGCAAATACTACGAACAGCTTACCCTATACAACCGTTTGGGAACGGTGGTGAGGTACTCGTACAACGGGCTTAATGCTTCCCTTGGCGTTGCCGCACTGCAATTAAAACTAACCGGAAACTATGCGCCCGACAAAGGAATGCCTTGGGATACCATTGGTGGCGTAACAAAATCGTACCTCGATTTTACCCCAAACCTTAGCTTCAACTACGAATTCAAAAATCACATGCGCATGGATTTAAGTTATACCAACGATATTTCGGCACCTGCGTTCAGCGACCTGCAACCCATTAAAAACACGCGCAACCCTGCATACCTCATAGTTGGAAACCCCGACCTTGTCCCTGAGATTTCGCATAATATGGATTTTGGGACCAACTATTGGAACCCCGCTTCCTTTGCTAACATTGGCTTGGGTGTGCGCTATGGAATTACAGAACACCCAGTCGTTTACACACAAACCATTTTCTTAAATCCGGATTCCACTATCGTTAATATGTCCACACCCGAAAACATGGACCGCAGCACTAATATTGGTTCGTGGCTTTGGTCCAACTTCCCGATTATAAAAACCAAACTTGCTTTAGATGTCAATGGCGGCTTCAACGCATCTAACACACCCACGCGGATAAACGGTTTGCTCGACGACACCAAATCCAGGAGCGGGAACATTGGTATTGGCATTAATTTTACCCCGGGCACAAAACTCGTGCTTTCGGTTGGCACCGATGGAGGATTGAACAAGATCAGATATACCAACAACGAATCGCAAGACCAGGATTACTACAACTATTCCATAAACTCATCAATTAAATGGAATTTCATAAGCAAGATGTTTTTTGAAAGCAATTTCAATTATTCGGTGTATAGGAACGAAAAATATGGTTTCGACGAATCCGTGCCGCTTTGGAATGCCTCCGTGCGCCGCATATTGGGCAAGAAAAATAAATTTGAGATGCGTTTTGCCGCATTCGATTTATTCAATATAAACATGGATATTAACCAGTACGCCAGCCAGAATTATATCGAAACCAGCAAGGCTAATACCCTCGCGCGTTACATTATGCTCAGCCTCACCTACAACATGAAAGGCTTCGAAAACAAACTTCAAAAAAACCGTTTCTGGTAGCACCGGGCCAATACTACTTTTGCTAACCTGCAATAAACCAACATGTATGAGTACTAAAAACACCAAAATCTATTTATTTGCCATGGTTTGTTTGCTCGTTATCGCCACCGGCAAACTTAAAGCACAAACCTCCGAAGGTATCATCAGGTATTTGCGCACCCAAAACTGGGCGAAGATGATGTCAACTATTGACTATATGAGCAAAAACCAGCGCGACCGCATGATGTATATGTGGGGCTCACGTTCGGAATGGAAAACATATACCCTGCTCCATTTCAATGCCACCGAATCCAAATACGAGGACTCGGAGGAAGAAGCCGAACCCGGAAACGAAGGATGGAGCAACCGCAAGGAATTGTTTTTTATGAAACGTGATTTCAACACGCGTACCCTCTACGATGGCATCTACCTAATTGGCAAAAATTACCTTATCCACGATTCGATAGTGCCACCGTCGTGGAAAATATTGAACGACATGAAAGAAGTGGCCGGCCATATTTGCATGAATGCATCCTGTGTTGATACACTCAGGAAACAAAATATAATTGTATGGTTTGCCCTCGATATGCCCATACCCTCTGGCCCCGATAGGTTTATTGGCCTACCGGGCATGATACTGGAAGTGGATATAAACAACGGCGCAACCATAATGACCGCCGATAAAATAGATTTGAAACCCCTCACCACAGAACTCAATGCGCCCGAAAAAATAAAAGGCAAAAAAATTGATATGGCCGAATACACCCGCATTGTAGTGAAACAAATGGCAGAACGCAAAGCAGAAGAAGAACCCTGGTTTTGGGGAATGAGGTATTAAGGGGAGGGGTTGGGGTTTTGGGATTAGGGGTTGGTGAGTAGAAATATGTGGGCAGGAATTAGGGCTAACTCTTATATTGTAAATCGTAACTGGTAAATTGGTTATTGGTTATTGGAAAATTAAGCGTTCGAGTGGTTTTTCAACAATCGGAGCCTTTTTCTGCAAAATAAAGAAAAGCCATTGAGACCATCACCAATCGAATCCATCCAAATACTGAAATGATATAGATTGCCCAGCACCAACATTTTCAAACAATAGCGGAGATGTAGAAAATGGCTTATTAGATAGAGCCTGTTTTTTAAGCGGAAATGATTTCAAAAGCTTGTGTATATCATTGAAATGTACAATCTTCATAAAATAAGTTCTTTAGTTCTATTAGTGTTTTACGACACAGAAATATTACTTTAGGACTTTTCTGATTTAAAAATTGTCAGGATAGTTATAAATAAAATCCAATATAGCCTTTGTTCAAATCATTGAAATCAATGTTCTGATCCTAACGCAATTACTTTTTCTGTCATGGAATCGATCCCGCTGCTTGTGCAAGCTTGGCTGTAATGGCAATGTATTCATGGTTGTTGAGTCTTTCGCGGTGCTGGCTGTCAAGCAATTTTTCCTCGTTTTCAGGGATTTTACTGTACCATTCGTTTCCTTCGGGCAAATCGAGAGGTTTGCGGGGGATAATATGCAAATGCAGGTGAAGAACGGTTTGCCCAGCCGAAACCCCATCCTGAATTGTCCAGTCGAAACCATCGCATTGGAAAAACGTTTTTAAAACCGAAGTGATTTTTTTAGCAAAAACCGTCATTTCAGCTATTTCGGTATCAGGCAATTCAAAAAGTGAAGTATAATGTGATTTTGGGATAATCAACGAATGGCCCGGAAGTATAGGGGCAATGTTATATATAGCCTTAAAATTTAGCGATTGCGAAAAAGATTTTTCTACAATCTCTTTTCTACAAAACAGGCAATCATCAGGACTTGAAATATTCGGATTATCCATCAAAATGGTAAAGCAATCTGGTTTATTGTGGATAATTTCCGGTAAGCTTCGAGAGGAACCGATGAAAGCCATGAAACGATCCTACGGGTTCGGCAAACATCATGATACAACGGTCGGTTGTATAATTTATGTCCTTCCCTTTCAGGAATTGATGCACCTCATCGTTAGTTGAGCCTTGCTGCAGCCATAAGTGCTGAATACCTTTATTGATGGCTTTTTCTACAATCTGCAAGGTTTTTTCGGGCGGGGTATTCACGAACACTGCATTTACATGCGATGGAAGGGTTTCAACATCGCTGAAACATTTATCTCCATCAAAATCGGTTAAATGCGGGTTTACAGGAAGCACCTTTATCCCTTTCTTTTTCAGGGTCCTGTAAACTGTATTGCCAAATTTGTTTTTGTTGCGCGACACGCCAACCACCGCAATGTAAGGCTGTTGCAAAAACAGGTTTATAGATTCGCTTGCTTTCATATAACATGGGGTTTATTCAAAAACAATACTCATTTCAACTCGTCTGTTCTTTTTCCGGCCTTCGGAAGTGGTGTTTGAAGCAAGTGGAATCGTTTGGCCAAACCATTCTGTTTTTATACGGTTTTCATCTGTTCCTTTTTGCACAAGGTAATTCTTCACGGCTAAGGTTCGGGTTTTCGATAAGGCAAGATTCGATTCAGGAGTTCCTTCATCATCCGTATGCCCTGAAAGCGAAAGTTTAAAATCGGTTCGCCTTGCCATCAATTCAGCCAATATGTTGAGCGATGTAAACGAAGATTTTTTGATTATAGATTTGCCTGTTTCAAATTCCAGGTTATCGAAAGCTTTTAACAGGATTTCCAATTCTTCTTTTTTAACTTCAGGGCAGCCGCTGTTGGTGGCAACACCTGCAATTGTTGGGCAAATATCATTTTTGTCGGATATTCCATCACCATCGGTATCGGGGCAACCTTTAAAAATGGCGCTGCCTGGAATACTTGGGCAATCATCATCCTTGTCGGGAATGCTGTCGTTGTCGGTATCCTGATAAGGGCAACCATGGTTTTCAACCGGGCCTTTTAATCCGGGGCAATTATCTGCTTCGTCCTTAATACCATCACCATCGGCATCCATAAATGGGCATCCACGGTTTTCGCGCGTACCGGCAACTGTTGGGCAATTATCGTCTTTGTCGGCAATCCCGTCGTTATCCTGATCGGGGCAACCATTCATCAGTTCCGTTCCTGCATTGAACGGGCAAGCGTCTTTTTGATCGATGATGCCGTCGCCATCGCTATCTGGACAACCAAAAAACTGGGCAAGTCCTTTCACATCGGGGCATTGGTCAATGCCATCAATAACCCCATCACCATCTTTGTCGGGGCAACCGTTCAATTCTTTCACACCTGCTTCGGTCGGGCACCTGTCCTCTGCATCGGTAATGCCATCATTATCAGCATCGGGACAACCGCTTAATTCGTACAGACCGGCTATATCCAGGCATTTATCAATTTTATCGGAAACATTGTCTTTGTCCTTATCTTTTGGATGCTTGTATAAAATCGGGACTTTTAAAATTGCAGATGCTGAAGTACCATATCGGTTTTTCGATGAGGCCAAGGTGGAAAATAGGTCGTTCCATCCTAACCATAGTGGGCCTACCCTTACCCCTAAACCAATATTCCATTGTTTTAACACATTGTATTGTACAGGGACTGAAACCCCGAACCATTTCTTATCGTACCTCGGAATCAAATTTAGCGACGAAAGATAATGCACCCTGTTCACATTTTCGTTTCCCTGTTGCAAAGCAAGATAAGGCGTAAAGTTGATATAAAAACCATTTGCCACCCTCACATCCAACTGCATGCTGAGGCTAAGCGGAAGGTTCATGTTGTATCTGTCTGGAATTTCGTAAAAAGTGAAAGTTGTATCGATAAATGAATTGAAATCCCCAACAGAGTTAAATTCCAAATCGCCGGTATAAAGCCGGGTTGTATCAATGTTAAAGTCGCGGCTGATTGGGTTTCGCCTATATCGCACCGATCCCAAATCGGATAAAGTAAAACCAATCCGGAATAAATATTTGTCCTCGTCCTTGCGCCAGATGTTTGTTTCCCCATCCATATCATATTTGTGTTTCAACCACTGTGGCCGATATTCGTAAACGAAACCCAGATCGAGGGACAACGAAGGGTTGGCATCAAATTTATAGGCCAGATCGTTTTTTACATTTGTTGTGATGTTATCGGAGGTGCCGTAATTGGAATACGAATTGTAAAATGAAACTGTATCTTTATGGTGTACTGTGTAGTTCATGTCTTTTACAAACATATACGCCGAACCCATGCCCTGTGTGATTTTTACGGTTGCGCCACCTTTAAGGAAATGCTTCTGTTTATCCATTAATATCCTGGCATAGGTAAACCCATATTCGACCCACGAGTTAAACTGTACGTTAATATTTTCGTCTTTTAGCTGTATTCCCCATAGGTCAGTAGAATCAACATCCAAATCATCGAGAAGACGAGCCATCGACTCCGACATATTGTCCAAATTCAATACAGTTCGCACCGAAGGTGTAAAGGCAATGGAACTTTTATTGGAAAGCGACACCATAAAGGAGAACATATCCTGTTTTTGGCTTAAAAAAACCGATTTGGTGCTTCCATCCAGGTTTCGCGAAACATAAGAGCTTTTAAGATCACCAGCGTCACTTAATAGGCCGGTATGCCAAAGAAGATAAGGGTCGAAACCATAAAAGTTATTGGTAAACGATGCATTAGTGGCGAAAACTGCCATATCGAATTTATATCGGCTGTCGGCTATTGAAGCGGGTTGAAGTTGCACACCCGAAACGCCGGCATAATTGCTCGATGCAAAAGGAAGGAAATCCTGTGCATGTGTAAGCGAATGTACAGAGAGGAAAAAGAACAAAAAATAGAGGTTTTTTTTCATAGTTGAAATGGATTTAGGAAAATTTTTATCAAAAATACTGAATATTTTAGAGAATACACACTTATTGCTGTAATTATTTTTCTGAAATGCCCGCGATTAAGAATATCTTTGGCAAACGATATGTAATAGCAAAACCTGAATATGCCTCTAACAATCCATAGCTGTTATAAAAGCATAGTGCTGCAATTAAAGGCTTTATACCCGGTTGATGAAGCCCGTTCCATGGCAGATCGGGTTTTTGAGCATTTTTTATTCCTTACTCCTGCCCAAAGGGTTCTTTCTGGTTCCAATCCTGTTCGAGATTTTAAAACCATCACCATCCAAAAAGCAATCAGCCGCTTGTTGAACCAGGAACCGCTTCAATATGTGCTTGGCAAAGCTTATTTTTTGGATATGGAGTTCGAGGTGAACCCTTCGGTTTTGATTCCCCGTCCCGAAACCGAGGAGTTGGTGAGCCTGATTATTGAAAGTTATTCGGGAAAAACACCGGATTCGCAAACACAATTCCTCGATATTGGTACAGGGAGCGGTTGTATCGCGATTGGTTTAAAACATAATTTCCCTGATTCCCGCGTTGCGGCAATTGACATTTCTGATAAAGCCATACGAGTGGCGGCTGAAAATGCCGTCAAAAACAATGCAGAAATAAATTTTATTAAAGCCGATATACTCGATCCGACCCAGTGGCATTTGTTTCCTACGTGCAACCTTGTTGTTAGCAACCCACCTTATGTTACCCATGCCGAAAAGCAATTTATGCTACCTAATGTGCTTGAACATGAACCGTATGCCGCATTATTTGTGCCCGACAACGACCCACTGCTCTTTTATCGCGCCATTTTTGCATATGCAAAAACCAAGCTTCTAAGTGATGGAAGCCTTTGGTTCGAGATAAATGAGATGTTCGGCGAGGAGTTAAAGGACATGGCAATAGCCCAAGGTTTCACGGAAGTAAATATAATTTTTGATTTTAAAGGAAAAAGCCGATTTTTGCATTGTCGTAAAGTGGCGCATCAATACACATCTCAATTATATAAATAAATCGAAACATGACAAAAACCATCAAAACAACATTACGCGACTCAAAAGCCGCCCGCTGGTCGGCCTTGGCGGTTGTAGCATTTACCATGCTCACCGGCTATTACCTTACCGATGTAATAGCCCCTTTAAAAGGCTTGCTCGAAGGCCGTTTGGGCTGGGACAGCTCCGACTTCGGTTTTTTTAACAGCGGCTACGGCTGGTTCAACGTATTTCTTGGGATGCTGATTGTTGGAGGTATTATCCTCGACAAAATGGGCGTCCGCTTCACTGGCCTTATGGCCGCAATAGTAATGGTTTGCGGTACGGCAATTAAATATTGGGCGGTTCAAACCCATTCGCTCGATGGCCAAATGTGGCATGTGCTATGGTTCGACGTTAAAGCGCAAGTTTTGATGGCCGGTTTTGGTTTTGCCATTTTTGCCGTTGGGGTAGAAGTTGCGGGTATCACGGTTTCGAAAATTATTTACAAGTGGTTTAAAGGAAAAGAACTTGCTTTGGCGATGGGCCTCGAAATGGCTACTGCCAGGTTGGGTACTGCACTTGCCCTCGCAACATCGGTGCCTATTGCAAAAGCTACAGGTATGGTTGATGTTTCACGTCCAATTTTGCTTGGTTTGATTTTGCTTTGCATCGGGCTTCTTTCGTTTGTGATGTACATTTTCATGGATAAAAAACTGGATGCCTCTGAAGTGGAAGCCAACAACCCTGTTGTCGACGAAGAAGCATTCAAATTGGCTGACATTGTTGCAATTGTTACCAACAAAGGCTGGTGGTATATCGCCATACTCTGCGTGTTGTTTTACTCTGCAGTGTTCCCTTTCCTCAAATACGCTTCCGATTTAATGGTGAACAAGTTCGGGATTAGCGACGATCTGGCTGGGTCAATCCCCGCTATGTTGCCATTTGGGACCATACTCCTTACCCCACTGTTTGGAAGCCTTTACGATAGAAAAGGTAAAGGTGCAACCATTATGATGATTGGTTCCGGTATCCTTATCCTTGTTCATGCCTTGTTCGCCGTTCCTTTCCTGGATAACTGGTTGATTGCAATTGTTTTGATCCTCGCTTTGGGTGTTGGTTTCTCTCTTGTTCCTTCAGCCATGTGGCCTTCGGTGCCAAAAATTATCCCCGAAAAACAATTGGGCACAGCGTATGCTTTGATTTTCTGGGTTCAAAACTGGGGTTTGATGGGCGTTCCTGCATTGATTGGCTGGGTGCTGGACAAATATTGCGTTACGGGTCAAATTATGCGCGAAGGGGTGTCGGTAAACACCTACAACTATACCCTGCCGATGATGATCTTTACAGGGTTTGGGTTGCTTGCCCTCCTGTTCGCTTATTTGCTAAAGGTAGAAGACAAGAAAATGGGTTACGGGCTTCAACTGCCAAATATCCAGAAATAAAGCTGCAAAGCTTACTTGTGTTATATTTCTTAGGCCGGACGAAGTTGATGCAACTTCGTCCGGTTTTTATTTATAGGTTCGGCGCGATCCAAATGCTTGTTATTATTGTTGCATGTAATTCCATTTTCCGGAGCCTACTGAATGAAAACCAATATACAATTCGGCATATACAATTATACCTGCCCGTACAAATTGAGTTATTCGATAAATTCAACATGTGTATGGGTAGGGAATGAAGCCGCGCAGCCTTGTTGAGGCTTACAATGCTAACTGCGGACGAAAAGGCCGATTGATTCGAGGAGTTGGGGTTTGTCGTCCATGGCGATGCGGGCTACGGCGTAGAAGTCGGACATCCACTCGTCAATTTTTGCGAATGTGGCGTTTTTGGTTTTGGTGGCATCCTGCGATTCGCCCTTTTCGCGGAGATAGGCTTCGCGTGCCGTTTCCATTTCGGTGATGGCTGCAAGTGCAGCGGTTACTTCGGCTGGGGTGAGCTTTAAAAGGGCCACTTTTGATTGTAATTCGTGGTCGGATTGCAGGTTTTTATACAGGGTGCGCATTGCTTCTACCCATTTTAAATATGCTTTAGGCTCAGCCTCGTCCAATAAAAGCCTTTTGAGGATCAATGCATCCTTGCGGAAAGCGACCTTGGCTTTTTTACGGTGGTTTTTGTAGGTGGCGGAAATAGCATCAGCTATTTTGGAAAATGCGGCATAAGCGGTGGCTTCCTCATCGCTTTCTTTGGTGTTGGTGTCGAACGCTTGCCGGCATTCGGTGAGCAATTGCCTGCCGACATTAATTTCATCGGTGGCATAACCAAAATCGGCCATGGTGGTGGCAATAATGGGTTGGCTTTCTACATTTTGTAGAGCGACCCTGTATTGTTCGAGGGCCTGAAGTTCGGAATTGGCTCTGTTTGTTGACATTTTCTCTGCTTTTTTGAGGATTATAGGTGAATTTATTGTTTTTTTGGTTCTTGACCGGGGTATCTTGAGGCTGACCGAGGCATCTTAGGGCTGACTGAGGCATCTTAGGACTGACCGAGGCATCTTAGGGGCTGCTCTTGTGTTCCTTACGGTTGCTCTTGTATTTCTTACGGCTGACCGGGGCATCTTACGGCTGCTTTTGTGTTCCTTACGGCTGCTCTTGTATTTCTTACGGCTGACCGGGGCATCTTACGGCTGCTCTTGTGTTCCTTACGGCTGCTCTTGTGTTCCTTAAGGCTGACCGGGGCATCTTTTCGCAAATTATGTGTTTTTAGCCTCCGATTTTGTGTTACTACGTGTTGCTTGCTATGGTTTTGCCTTATAATGTTTACCGGACTGCTAAATTACTGATTTTAGATTAAATGGTGCGGTGTGGGGGTGATTTTTTTTTGATGGTAGGAATTAGATTTCTTTGATTAAACCACACGAAAGGATTCGCGCGGTAGTAGGGGGAGATTTAAGAATGAGTAAATTTAAAAAGTCTTTCCATTATAAAAATAGATAATTACAATTATAAGACTTAGCAGATAACTATAAAAAATCAACTTTTCATTAAATTTCGAACGAAGAAACGCATATGCTTGAAATAATCCTATCATGCTCAGTGGTATAAAATATGGAAGTTCTGGGACTTCAAAATATAGAAGTAAATACAGAAGTAAAAAAAGCAACCCTATGATTATCTTAGCCAATTTAATCCCTAAAAGACCAGGAAGCGTAATTATTCCGGCAAACTTATCCCCTTCAAAGTCTTTGAGATCTATAAAATTCGAACATAAAGAAAAACCAATCAAAAAAATAGCGTACAAGGAAGCTGGAAAGTTGACCAAAAACAAATTAATAGTATGTGGTTCAGCTATTGCTAATGAGAATAAGGAATAATACTCATACCCAAATATTAAAATGATTAAGGTATTAAAGCCAATGAATAGTTTAGAAAAAAGGGGAATTCGCTTAAATCTGAATGGAGGCATCGAATACAAATAATAACTGCCAATAAAAATTGAAATAATAAAAAGTAGTTTCCAACTTACAATCAGGCTTGTAAATAATGATAAATAAAGCAGCAGTGAAGAAATCAATTTATACTTTCCTATAGGAATTGCACGGCTTACGGAAGGCCGATTAGGATTGGAGATTGTATCGATTTTTATATCTGCCATATTATTAGAAACAACCGAAAATAACCATGCAAAAATTATCGATGCCAATGAAAATATGCCACCCCAGAATGAAGCAGTATTATAAACAAAAGATGAAAAAAGTATTTTTCGGGCAATTACTATCCCAAGTATGAAAATTAAAAGAAAGTGCATTGTTCGTTCAAAACGCATATCCTTTATAATCTCAAAAAAATATTTCTTATTTAATTTGAAAAAGACAACACAAAGCATCAACAAACAAAGAAATGAGTAAAAATAAATCAAATCCCAGTCTATATCATGAAATGGGTAATCAATACTTAATCCGAAAAGTCGATAAAATATCATTAACCAATAAGGAGTGCTCAGATAGAAAAACAATACAATATACATGACAAAGACTGATAACATAGCTTTAACAAAATTGGTTTTGAACTTAAAATATAGGAAACCAAAGAAAAGCACAACACTTAATTCAATTTTAATACCTGGCGTTATTCCTATTCTGCTGTAACTTCCAAAGAAGGTAAAAAAGCTCAGGATTGGGTTTTTCTCAATTTGAAGCAGATCGTAGCCCATAACTGTTTTATTCCCTAAATTTAAAATAAGATCGAAAATAGGAGGAAAAATTAATATTATAAAACCAGTCATAACTAGTTTTGCAACCATTCTGACTGGGGAATGAGAAAAAATCGAAATTACAGCAATAAGGGTTATACACACACTTATAGTAAAAACACCAAAATGTAAGGCAGTAGATAAGGGGAAAAAGCATGAACTGGAGATCAATTCCAAGAAACATCGAATGAAAATGATAAAAAGGAAAGAGAGGATGAAATTCCCAATTGGAACTTTTGAGTTCTCTATTTTTTCAATAAGAAGTCCGAAAGAAGCAATAGTTTTGTTCATTAGTAGGTTTTCTTTTCAGGTAGAGAGAATTAATAGTTGCAGTATACCTTTTCTTTCTTGAATTAAGTTATATGCTATCTTGAAGATTAATGTAGGAATAAAATAAGGCACCGACATAGACTGTACATACTATTTAACCACAAGAATAATATATGCAGCGCTGAAAAGGTGATTATATATAGCCTGTGCCCAATAATTTCTTGAAGTCGTTGAGGGAAATATGCCAAAGATAAATCTGTCTGTACAACAGAACAATCCATAGAATCTGATTTCAAATAAGAAATAGAAGTCAAACTCCTTATTTATAAAAATCATAATATTTTTCGTCGTATCCGCCCTTTCCCTTACATGTTGGGCATTCGCTAATAAAACCAGTACCCCCACATTTCGGGCAGTCAATTCTTCCCTGGCCATTGCATAATATGCAAACTTTGTCGACATATGGAGAATCATGGTGAAGCTTGCCTGCAGTACAACAAACAGTGAAATAATTGGTGGTACCTGAAGATACCCAGCTACCAGGTGTGGTTTCAGAATACTGAACACAATTATTGCACCTGATCTCGCCTCTTCCTTTGCATTCCATACACCTTTTCTCTGGTACAGAACCCGAGCCGTTGCATGTTTTACAAGTAATGCTTATTTTTTGGTTTTCAAAAAAAGATTCAATAGTAGACCAATCATCACAAGAGGTAAATACCGAATTATTCAGTAAAGATCGGACAGCAGATGCATTTGCTCTGTTCTGAGTATCATCATAACTTGCTCTGTTTTCAACAATCTGTTTCAACGGATAATACTGCAGAACAAATTCTTCGTTTAGCTGTTTTTTCTTAATAATTGCAACTGTTGCTGAAGGCAAGTTATAGCTTGAAAGAATTGTAGAATAGGTTTGTAATCTATTTTCCAACACTGGTTTAAAACTTGCATAATTGTTTGAATAGCTGTTCATGATGGTTTTGTAGCTATCATTTATATCAAACACGTTTAATACGGAATTTCCAAAATAATCATTCAAAATAGATAGTATTGCCTCTGTTTGATAAAAATTAGCCTTCAGCGCACTATACTTATTCTGGAAATCAGTCAGACTGGAAATTCTTGGCAATATGCTGCCAGCATGTTTTGTTAATACATCATTTTGCACATTCCCTGGATTGTTGTACAGAAAATTATCCACTTTGGCAAATTGATCGGCAACGGACTGGTTTGAAATAGATTTAATAAAGTCGGAAACTATGATAAGGTCACGTTTTTGAATCGCCTTGCTTTTTAGGCTACTGTTTGGGAAAGTATTTAGGTAAAAATTATAGTCATTGATTGTGTTAAGACCTTCCGTAATTTTAAATGCATTTAAATAGGTATCATCTTTTCTATATTCTTGAAAATCTGCCAAGTAAGTTTTATAATCTTCCAAAGTATTCAGAAGCACAGTTTTGCTATAAGCCTTTTCTTTCGCTTCTGTAGTTTTATGATAAGGGAATTTCTCAATGAAATCCTTATAGCCTTCCAAAGTATTTATTATACACGTCTTGTCAAACGCTTTATTTTTTGCATCTGTCAAATGGTTACTGTTTGGATACTTTGTAACAAACTCCTTATAAGACTCAAGTGTATTAATCTTAATATAAGAGTTAAATGTCCGGGTATCTATTAAATCAATTACATTTTTCAAAGCACTTTCAAAAGATGATCTATCAGCACCATCATTTTTCTTCAATTGCTCGAATTCTTTCTTTAAGCTTGCATCGTAGTAATGTTTAACGAGGTATTCATAATAGTCCTTCGATTTGTCAAGATTTTGCAAATTAGCATTATACTGATATATTCTAGCTAATTGATAATAGCATTGAACTGTCTCTTTGTTTTTTGCTTTTGTTGCCTCCAGATTACTGACAGTCATGGAATTAATTTGATTCTTTTTAATGTCAGTAATTGCTTTATTGAAATTCGGGTTGCACGAAACAATCAGAATCATCAATAATAACACACCAGTACTGTAAATAAAATTTGTTTTCATCTCTATAAGTTATAATTTATTGACCTGCATTTCCCATTATTGCAATTAATCCAATTACTAAAGCCAAAGAAGAAATCCATTTTGTTGGGGCTCTTCCAAAGATGTATGTAATATTGTGTGTTGGGATTGTACTAATTGAGTTGATCCCATAAATATACGAATAATTTAAACCACCCCAATTTTTCCCATCAAACATTAAAGTACACCCTGCCTTTAAATAAGGGTTTGAAAAATCTTCGTTATCCAAGCCTTCTTTGGCATATAAAGTTCCAAACTGATATCCGCCGCCATAATCAAGAGTAAAGTGATTTGAAAATTTATAACTTAAAAGAGCGCCTAAATTAATCCCTTGGTAGCTTGTGCTACTTTTAAAACCAGCCTCAAATGTCAAAGGGAAAGCTTTAGAGTTATTGTAATACATATCAAGGGCATACGCATCAGCGTTATCATTCAATCTATCTACAAAAGAACTAGTGTTAATATTACTGTATCCAAAACGAAAATGGAAACCGCCAAGCATGGCATGAGTAGCATCACCACCTTTAAACCCATCGGTAAAATTCGCCATTCTTCTTCGGCTTTTTAATTTGCTGTTTTGTTGAGATACTTGCTTGATTTCAATCCTTTTTTCTTCAATGAACTCATTTGTTGGATCGATCATTAATACATTATTTACATGCATTTCTGCCTTCTCAACATTATTGCTTCTGATTGCAGCATCAATCTCATCAAATTCTGTTTTCAAATTTTGAGCAAGATTAATTTTTCGGGTTATATCGTCGCTTGGATTCTGTTCGAACGCATTGCGAAAATAATCCACGGCAGTTTGATATTTCCCGCTTTTCATTGCTTCGTTTCCCATACTGTTGTAGTCTTGTGCATTGATAATGTTAAGGAGACAAAGACTAAAAAAAACAAACATTAAAATTTTCAGCATACTCAATCTTTAATTGTTAATGAATAATTATTGGAACCTACTAATTAAGTCAAATCTTTGATGAGGATCATAATTTTCAACCCTAATGAAAAGTATTTTTAATTCGTGAAAAACCAAAGGTATAGAAAAAATGATTTTTAATCCCTTGTTTTAATTTTGAGCTTGTTTTGCAGACTATTAAAAAGCACTACGAAAAAGACCGACAACGAAATATGTTTTCAACAACTTCTGTCATGATTGAAACCAACCATCAAACATCCATTAAATGGCAAACCATATTCAATCGTTTAATAAAGCAAAGATACTCTATTTCAGAAAAGATGAAACTTTTTGAAAATATATATTAAATATTTTTGTTTTTATCTGTATTCTAAAGGATTGATTGATCATAACGGAAGTAAAGCTCTGCTTGTTAAAAACGTAAAATCCTAAAATAGTGATTTTTATGAAATTTTTTAGAGCGGTTAAAGATATGAAAAAGTTTGAAAGTTATTTTCCGTAAAGTTGGTATCCAATCAATAAAAGCTAACCTTAACCGAAATATCCGAATTCCTTCCTTTGTCGTCGCTACACGAGATTTTGATTAGCCCGGCGTTGGGGGTGAAGAAGAGTTTTTGTCCGGGCAGGGCTTGGTTGAAAAATTTGTCGTTGATATACCAATAAACTTTGTTTACGTCGGAAGTGGCGGTAAAGGCAAGCTGCAACTGCTGTTTGGCATTGGCATAGAGTATATATTCCTTGCCATCGGTAAGCGAGGTGATTACGGGGCTGTCGGTGTGATATACCCTGTTGCAGAGTGGGTTGTGAGGCGGGATTTTGCGGTAAGGGATTTGCTCTTCTTCGTAAAAAGCAATCAATCCCGGGCTTAGGTTGGGGAAAAAGTTGGTGCGGTAACCCGCATGTGGCAGGCACGAACGGCAGTAGGAAACGCTTGCTGTTTCATCCACAAACACGGGGATTTGGTGGTCGCATTTCCGGTTTGGCGAAATGGCAGGGATATAGTCGTCCATCACCAAATTGGTACAGGTTTCAGACGGAGGCAGACCCGATTCGCTGCAAACGAGGCGGAAATCAAGCCCGGCGGGACGTTTGAACCAATCGTGTTTTTGGTTGAAGGTGAGGTAATTGAATATTTTGAAAAGGATGGGCGTTGCGAAATCGGCACCCGAAAGTTCGGGGATGCCGGTGCCATCGAAATTGCCCACCCAAACGCCGACGGTAAATTCGGGGTTATAGCCAAGGCTCCATGCATCGCGGCGACCGTAGGAAGTGCCTGTTTTCCAGGCAATATGCGGCAGGTTTACCGAATTATCGAAATTGTTGGGCAGGTCGGGACGCTTTAAACCGGTGAGGATTTCGGTAATCATGTAGGCGGAAGAGGGACTGAAAAGGGTTCCGGGCAGGCTGGTTTCGTCGGCGGTAGTGATGCGCAACGGAAACCTGATGCCGCCATTTGCCAGGCAGGAATACAAGTTTGTAAGCTCCAAAAGGCTAACCCCACAGCCACCGAGGATAACCGAAAGCCCAAGTGTTTTTTTGTGTTTGCCAATCCATTTGAGGCCGCCTCGGCTGAGTTTTTCGTTGAAAATATCCACGCCCAGCCTGTTCATCAAATCCACCGCAGGGATATTTAGCGAAAGCGCTAAAGCCTGCGAAGCGGGCAAACGGCCACGGAAAGTTTCGTCGTAGTTCAAAGGGCGGTAGCCATTAAAATTCTGGGGTATGTCCTGCAAAATGGTTTTCGGGGTAATAAGGCCTTTGTCCATAGCAAGTGCATAAAGGAAAGGTTTGAGCGCACTGCCCGGCGACCTGAGAGAGGTAACCCCATCGACCTGCCCCTGAAACTGGTTTTCGTTGAAGCCGGCCGAACCTGAATAAGCTACAACGGAATGTGTGCGGTTGTTGATAAGCAGCACGGCTGCATTGCCAACGCCCATACCTCGGTACATATTTACCTCGTTGCGCAGGGTGTTTTCGATAAAATCCTGAATCTGTGGGTCGATGAAAGTGCCAAGGATGGGTTTTCCAGGGTAAGTTTTTGCCAGCAAACGGGCAAGATGAGGGATTTGTTTTGGGGCTTCGTAGCGTTTAGCGGTAAGAGGTTCCTGCAAAGCATCGGCTAATGCCGTTGCATCGAATATACCGCCGCGACCCAGTTTTTTCAACCAGTAATTCCGTTCTTTTACAATTTTCGGGTTGTTTATCCCCAGGCGCTGGTGGTTGGGGTTATTCGGGATTATGGCCAGGGTAACCACCTGTGCAAGGCTTAGGGCTTCGGGTTCCATGCCGAAATACAGGAAAGAAGCGGCTTTGATCCCCTGTATATTTCCGCCGTAAGGTAGCAGGTTGATATACATTTCGAGGATTTCATTTTTGGAATGATGAAGTTCGAGCTGGGTTGCCTTGAAACATTCGAGAAGTTTGTTTGCAAAAGTGCGTTCGCGGGGTTGCAGCATACGCACCACCTGCATGGTGATGGTGGAGGCACCGGAAACCCTTTTTCCTGAACTGAGGTTTAGCCATATAGCCATTGCAATTGCTATAGGGTTAACCCCGAAATGATAGCGGAACCAGCGATCTTCCTTATAAATAATGGTTTTGATAAGCAATGGGTTTACTTCGCTGATGCCAGTTTTTAAGCGCCATTGCTGGTCGGAGGAAAGGGATGCGTTAAGCAGTTTCCCGTCGCTGGAAAGGATAAGTTTTGAGTATTGGATATTGGTACGGACCGGGAAAAGTAAATCTAAGAATAGGGAAATGCAGATAAATGCCAAGATAGCAATCCCGATTCGTTTTTTTATCGGAGATAAATTGAGAAACCAGGCTTTTGATTTTTTAAAAAAGCGGGAAATCTGCGGTTTGATATCAGGTACACGGTTTGGCGCAAGCATTATAAGCACCGAATTTTTCGATAGGTTTAGGTGAGATGTTAATTTTTGCTCCAATCAGAAAGATTTGTACTTACGGAGATAAAATTAGGCGAACCATTCAAATGATAAGCCGACCTGGAATAGCTAAAGTTAAACTTCGATATATTTAATCCAAAGCCCCACGAGAAACCAACCATGGCTGGCCGCGAAGCCACTACCATTTCCTTGCGGCGGAGATAGTTGTAACCCAGCCTCAGGCTCAGGAACTTGGCAGGTATAAATTCGCCACCAAAAACAATATGGCGCATGGCATTATCGGCAAAAGCATCAATTCCCGACGATTTTATGGGCTGGCCAGTAAATGGATCAACCGCAGCATTGGGGTCGGCATAGGCAAGGTCCCATTTTTCGAGGTGCTGCAACAAAAGCGAATACCGGAATGGAACATGAGCCAGTTTTTTGGAGATTCCCGCTTGTATTTCGAAAGGCAAAGGCTGCACTCCTGAAGAACTGTACGACGAAAATTGGGTGCCAACATTCCGGAAAATCACGGAAGCACAGAAGCTTGGGTTCGGGACATAACTCCCTGCCACATCCACGGCCATGCCAAACGAATGGTAAGTTTCAAGCCCCGAATAAATGGCTTTTACGTTAGCCCCTATAGAAAAAACCGAATCAAGCATCCTGCCCCAACCTAAATTTAAGGCATATTCGCCAGCACTGTATTCGCCAAGGCTAACGCCGTTTTCATCGGTATTAGTTGTTTTGCCATAGTTGGAATATTGCATAGTGGCGGCAAAACTCCCCAATTTGTCGGAATTGAAACCGTAACTGGCAAATCCATAGTGGGTTCCTGCAAAATTATCGATAAAATTTAGCGAAAGCGAATTGTGCATCTGAGGGGTAATCAGTGAGGGGTTTGCGAGGGCAAGACTCAAATCGTTGTCGTGTATGGTGAGAAAATTGCTCCCCAAGGCTGCCACGCGTGCCGAATTG
>CAIRHD010000258.1 GCA_903878265.1 uncultured Bacteroidales bacterium
AACTCGCTGAAAACCAATCGTAAATCTGAAATCGTAAATCTAAAATCGTAAATCTTAGGATAAAACAAGGTTAAAAACAGGTCCTAAATAGTAGGTTAAGGTATAGCGTTTAAGCCAACCAATATTTTCCGATTATTGTTACCCCCCTTTAAATCGCCAAATCCTCACATTAACCCATTAACCCATTACCACATCAGCACATAAACCCATTACCACATTAACAAATTAGCAAATTACATGCAACTTATTGACGGGAAGCAAATTGCTTCTGATATAAAAAAAGAACTTGCCATAAAAAGCGCCGTATTAATTGATAAAGGCGACCGCGCCCCACATTTGGTAGCGGTATTGGTAGGAGAGGATGCAGCCAGTCAAACTTATGTTGCAAGCAAGGAAAGGGCTTGTAAGGAAGTTGGCTTTACTTCCACGGTTTATAAACTCGAACCTGATACTTCCGAAGATAAACTGCTCGAAATCATTGATTTCTTGAACAATGACGATGAAGTGGACGGATTTATAGTCCAGCTTCCATTACCTGCGCATATCGATGTTCAAAAAGTCATACGCAGCATCAACCCTTTGAAGGATATTGATGGTTTTCATCCTGTTAGCCTCGGTAGGATGATGTTAGGTGAACCAACTTTTCTGCCTGCCACCCCTTTTGGGATTTTACAATTGCTCGAACGCAGCCAAATCGAAACCAGCGGTAAGCATTGCGTTGTTCTGGGAAGGAGCAATATTGTGGGCACGCCTATAAGTGTTATGCTTTCGCGAAAAGCCAAACCCGGAAATTGTACGGTAACAATGTGCCATACAGGCACAAAAAATCTAAAAGAAATTGCCCAAACTGCTGATATTCTGATTGCTGCAATGGGGCAGCCTGCTTTTGTTACCGCTGAAATGGTGAAGGAAGGCGCAGTGGTTATTGATGTTGGCATACATCGTATCGAAGATAGCAGCGAAAAAGGCTACCATATTGTTGGTGATGTGAAATTTGATGAGGTGGCCCCAAAATGTTCGTTTATCACACCCGTGCCAGGCGGTGTTGGCCCAATGACGATCGTGTCGCTTTTGATAAATACTTTTAAGGCATATAACAAGGAGGTTTAGGTTGGGGAATAGTTAATAGGAAATAGTTAATAGGAAATGGTTTTATAGGAATATAAAATCATTCAACTAACCAACTAACCAATTAACCAATAACCAGTCACGAATAACCAATAACGAATAACCAATAACGAATAACCAACAACCAATAACCAATAACAAGTCAACCAATCAACCAACAAGTATTTGAAACCAGATCCCACTCAACAAGGCAAATTGCTTCCTTTAATGGAGGATTTCTACACCATTCAAGGTGAAGGCTTCCACACAGGAAAAGCTGCATATTTTTTGCGGATTGGTGGATGCGATGTAGGTTGTTATTGGTGCGATGTTAAGGAATCATGGAACCCAAAACTCCATCCACTCACCGAAACAGATGAAATAGTAAACCGTGTGCTCGGAAATCCAGCAGCCACTGTGGTGGTTACAGGTGGCGAACCTTTAATGTACCAGCTTGATTATTTGTGCGATAGATTGAAAAAGCATGGCTTGCAGGTTCATCTCGAAACTTCAGGTTCTCATCCGTTTAGCGGTTCGTTTGATTGGATTTGCCTTTCGCCGAAACGAAAAAGCCCTCCCAAGAATGAAGTTTTCTCCAAGGCAAACGAACTGAAAATTATAGTATTTGACGATACCGATTTTGCATGGGCCGAAGAAAATGCCTTACTTGTAAATCCAGATTGTTATCTCTGCCTACAGCCCGAATGGAGCCGGATGGAAACCGTTTTACCTGATATTATCGATTATGTATTGAAAAATCCACGCTGGCATATCTCGCTTCAAGCGCATAAATTTATGCATATACCTTAGTTTGAATTATATTTTTTTAACAGACTTTAATTTGTTTTATTTTAATTAAATCATTGACAATAAATATGATAGGATGAAGAAAAATAGTTTTGTTGCAATTTTTCTGTTTTCAATTTTCCTAACTATTTTAGGTTTTATTCTTGATTCCAACGAGTTTGTTTTGGATTTAAAAGCAAATTTGACCGATTTTATGGGTATGACGGCTTTGTTCTTTACTTTCTTTTCATTGGTTTATCTATTGATTTATTTCACGTTAACGAGATTATTCTCCAAATAGGTTATTAAATATGTCTTGTTTTTAACCAAACAAATTATTTCTTTGGATGTGAACCTACGAATGGAATGGTCTTTTATCAAAGTTCAGTACTTTCGCATCTTAAAATAAGTTTTTATGACTACATTCAGGTGTTTACTGGTTTTGGGGATAATATGGATTTCGGGTTTTAGTTTGCTTGCGCAACAACCAGCCAAAACCAAGGCCGACAAGCAATTCGACAGAGCAGTAAATGCCTACGAACGGCGCGATTTTGTCAGCACCTTGCGAATTATTGACGATTTGCTGAAAGAGGAGCCTGGATACGCCCGTGCTTATCTGCTCAAAGCCGATATGTATTACGACCTTAAAGATTTCCCCATTGCAATAACCTGCTATAAAAAAGCTGTGCAGATTGATGCCTCGGTTTATCCTCCTGCATATTTTATCTTGGCAAACCTGTATTTCGAGTTGGAAAACTATGTTGAGGCTAAAGCCAGCTATCTCAAATACCTTACTTATAATCCTAAAATTCAAGCCGAACTTAAGCGTATTCAGGACAATTTGGCGCTTTGTGATTTCAGGGCGCAGATGATCAAAAATCCAGTTCCCTTTAAACCTGTCAATATTGGGACAAATATCAACACTTCCGGGTCCGAATATATTAATGCGATAAGCTTAGATGAAAGCCAGCTTTATTTTACCCGAAAAGGCATCGATCCGCGTAGCGATGAAAGTTTTTATCGTTCCGTTTCAGCACGCTCTTCATCAGGCCAATTTAATTGGAGTCCTGCAATTGAAATTGGTGCACCTATAAATACACCTGGCAACGAAGGTGCGCTATGTGTTTCGCCCGATGGCATGACAATTATTATAACTTGTTGTAGCCGTCGCGATTCGTATGGCACTTGCGATTTGTATTCTGCCCATAAGCTTGGCAACAATTGGTCGGAACCGGTTAACCTTGGGCCTGATATAAATACAACAGCTTGGGAATCACAGCCTTGTCTTGGAGCTGATGGCCGGACATTGTTCTTTGTTTCGGCGGTTTCGGGTGGCTTTGGAGGATCGGATATTTACAAAAGTACCCTTCAGGATGATGGGTATTGGGGCTTGCCGGAGAACCTGGGAGATTCAATTAATACTCCTTCCGACGAAATGTCACCTTTTATTCATCCTGATGGCCACACACTTTATTTTTCTTCACGCGGACATAAAGGTATGGGTGGCGCCGATTTGTTTGTTTCTCGTTTGGATAAAAATGGAAGATGGTTGAAACCGGAGAATTTGGGCTATCCTGTAAATACCAACCGTGATGAAATCAATCTGATCATTAATGCTAAAGGTACCGAAGCATTTATCTCGGCCGAACGCGAAAACAATGTAGGTAATTTCGATATTTATCGCTTCGAATTGCCTGTTCAATCAAGGCCATCCCCGGTTTCGTATGTGAAAGGGAATGTGTTTGATAAAAACACATTGATTCCATTATCCGCTGAGTTTGAACTTATTGATATGCAAAGCAGTAAAGCTGTAATAAGCTCCAATTCCGATCAGGTAACCGGCGAATTTGTCATGACTTTGCCTGTGGATAAAGATTATGCTTTGAATGTTTCGTGCAAAGGCTACTTGTTCTATTCAGTAAACTTTAAACTTGGCAACGATAACGATTCTATTAATCCCGTAAAACTAAATATACCTATGCAATCAGTTGCAATAGGGGAGAAGGTGGTTCTGCGGAATATCTTTTTTGAAACAGATAAATATGAACTCTTATCCGATTCAAAGGCGGAACTCGGCAAACTAATTGCTTTTCTGTTGAAAAACAACAATATGCGCATTGAAATTGGAGGACATACAGACACGGAAGGAAGTGAAACCCACAATCTTTCACTTTCGCAAAATAGGGCAAAAGCTGTTTATGATTATCTGATTTCCAAAGGGATAAATGCAGAAAAGCTGTCTTTTAAAGGCTATGGCGAAACAATGCCAATTTCAAGCAACGATACTCCCGAAGGCCGAGCCAACAACCGAAGGACAGAGTTCAAAGTAATCAGCAAATAAAATCCCAAATCCGCAATCCGCAATTACTTCGCCGTCCAGAAACAACGTTGTGGCGAAACAATTCTTTCCTCTGTTTTGAGTTTTGTCATGGTTTTGTCAACCAACTTTCTGTCGAGACCGGTTTTTTCTGCTATCTGACCGGCACTCATTGGCTTTTCACTCTGTTTTAATGTTTCTACAATTTGGTCTTCGGTGTTCATATACAATGGTTTAAAAGATTAAAATCTGTGTTGTTTTGAGTTTGTAAAGATAAAAAAGCCAACAACTGAAAAGCAATATTTTGTCGCTTTTTTGCATTTATTAAAATTGTGTACTCAATTGACTAAATCACAAGGTTTGCTATTCTTTAAAAGCATCCCATGCGGGCAAGGCTTTGTTGTCAAAATCAAAAAGAGCCAAATTTTCCCACGATGAGCCTGACGTAGATTGATTTCCTTTGAAGGCAACCCATTCTGGCGCCCAGTAACAGAATCCAATTCCTTTATTCGTTTTATCAATCGCTTGTCGTAGCTCGGTTAAAATTAGTTTTTGGCCTGCCGGTGTTGCTGGATAGCCGGTTAGCAGTTGTTCTTCAAGGCCAATAACATTGTTGGTAAAGTCGTTCCAGTTTAAAGTAAATGGATAGGATATTTCGGCAAACATGGCATCTTTCCCGAATGTATTGCTCAGTGCCATCAATTCATCCACGGCTTGCTGCGGTTTAATTTTTGTCCAGAATGGGTAATATGAAACTCCAATGATGTCATAATCAACATTATTTGTTTGTAGAATGGAATAAAACCAGTTCGAAACATCAAGTTTGGCCGAATGGATCAAGATTTTTCTTTTGTCAATAGTTGCGGCCCTGGCTCCTGCTATTCCTTTTTTAAGTAACATTATAAAATTAGATTCATTCGATATTTTTCCTTCCGGCCACAGAAAACCATTGCTGATTTCATTTCCAATTTCAATAATATCAGGATTAAGTATTTCCACAACTTGTTTTGTGTAATTGTAAACGCTATCGCCTAACACACTTAAAGAAAGGTTTTCCCAAGCAGATGGCTTGGTTTGGTTTCCAGGATCAGCCCAAGTGTCGGAATAGTGAATTGTGATAAATATTTTGAACCCTTTCGCTTTCAGTATTTTCGTAAAATCTGAAACTTCCCTAAGCCCTGAATGTCCGTTTTCAGGCGTATGCCAAAGTCGCAACCTGATTGTGTTCACTCCGTATTTTTTGATAATATCAACCATTGAGGAAGCAACCCCATTTTGGTCATAGAATTGGATTCCTGATTCCTCAATTTCAGGAAGGAACGAAATGTCTGCACCCCTGGAAATTTGTTTAACCGCTGGTGATTCTGGAACAGTAGGTATTTCTTCTTTGCATCCAATGGATAGCAACAGTGAGAGCAGGCCAAAGCAAAGTAGTTTCTTCATTAAATAATATCTTGATTTGATGGGGATTGCATGATTCAATTAAATTGTTTGCAGGTAGAACGGACTGTAAAAACCAGAAACGAGCTTAATTCTACTTATAGGCCTTAAGAGTTGTTGTTTTTGTAGTATTGGTCTATATCTCTTTTTCGGTTTTTATGCCTGATAATCATTTGTTCATGAAGGTTGGCAACAGTTGCTTGGTCTGAAAACAGATGGGCTATTATCATTATTCGTGCATCGCGGAAACTTATCAACTCTTATTCGGTTTTTTGTGCAATCCTCACATTGAGCATATATAAACATGCCATCATGACCAATGATTGGTGGTGATGCCATGCTAGCCACTTACGTACTTGGTATCCAGACAGTCCCAGCTCGTTCTTTGCATCATCGAAGCACCGCTCTACCCAATACCGGTTGCACTGGAAATACGCATATTCCTCTTTGGAATGGGCGGTCAATCCACCGTTGCTAAGACTGTATTTCATTTTCGGGTTTTTCTCCAATGTACGCGTTACAACCAGGGTTCTGGCTTGGGCTCTTTCTTCTATGCCGTTCCAATGCCAAACCGCTGCCGTATGGATATAAACATATTTCAAACCCTTTGCCGTTTTCCTGATTTTCACCTTTTCCCATTGGTCTTTCCCCAAGCTTTTGCAATAGTCATCTATGCGGAACGCAGGTTTGTCAGCTTTTATTTTTGTTGGGCAAGCACCCCGGCGGCCTTGTTTTTGCGGTACTGAAAAACAGGGTTCTTCCAAATAAACAATTTCGTCTTTGTGTACATCCAAAACATAGAACAAACCCTCTTTGTCCTATCCCCTTGTCAGATCAGTGTTTTGCCCATACAAACCATGGCCACCTATCCAATCGAATTTTACGCCAAGTTTTATATTTGCCTTTA
Source organism: uncultured Bacteroidales bacterium (assembly GCA_903878265.1). GTDB lineage: Bacteria > Bacteroidota > Bacteroidia > Bacteroidales > UBA4417 > UBA4417. Next base: position 6,558 of record CAIRHD010000258.1, read on the forward strand.
TCATCCGTAAAGCCTTTTGTGGCTTTGTCTCAAAAACACGTTCCGACTCAGGGATGCCAGCTTTAGAACATCTTTCCTTATCATCGATCCATTTCTGCGGCAGGTACAATGATGTATCGATCAGGGCCGCATTCTCCCCTTTGCAAAGCGAACCGTACACTGGCACCTGACAGTTGTCGGTTTTGCCAATAACACCGGCATATTGGCGGCAGACACCTACCGATTCGTTGCCCTTTTTCAAATGGGAACTTTCGTCTATTATGAACCCTGTAGGTTTGCCGCTGATAGCTTTGCTCCATTATGGCAGAGGCCTCAAGTGCGGTGTGCTGGTTGACTGTTTTGTAGTCCCATTTCGACTCACTAAGAAAGTTATGGTAGTGGTGACAGGCACGATCCTGTACTTGTTTGACCATCCTTTCCATATTGGTATGGTTTTTTTCGCACTTCAACAGCCCCAACAGATAGGATTGCGCCGTTTCGGTATTGTCCCATCTGTACACTACAAATGAGTTACCGTATTTTTCAAAGAACGAACAAAGACTAATGTTTTTATTTTCAGTAATATAGCCTTTTTGAAATTTTTTTATCCGATAGTAGTTGACTCATCATCAACTTCTATCAGTGTGTTAATATGGTGTAAATCTACAAATAATTATTTACATATCAAAATATTACATCATTTATTTAAAGTCTAAAAGTAGAATTAGTTACCAAACGTATAATAAAAATGCAGAATGACTAAATAATGTGATAATGTGGGGATTTGGGGATGTAATGATGATAAAGTTGAATCCGCTGCGACAAGCCCCATCATTGAATGGAAGTACAGAAAGCGTGTGATTTCAACATATTAAATACACAACTCTTTCAGGACTGAGTTTAGGTTGCGGTTTTTCCCTACCGGTTTCACCGTTCGACTCAGCTCACAGCAATGCCTGTGGTTGCTGAAATTGCTTCCTTAAAGGATAATAAGTTTCCCTTTAGGAGTGAAATCATTTTTTAATTATGCAATTCCACCGTCCACTCGCCTGGTTCGAATAGTTGAAATTCGAATGAAACATTATTTGTCGCGGCGTGTGTTTTGTTAAAGGTTGTGTACCTTATCCTTACCAAAACGGGAAATACAACTTCAGTGAAACCAACAGATTCGCCTACTTTGATGTCGAATCCGCTTGTTGCTGTCATATTCAAGTTCGTAACCCCTTTGTTCCTCGCCCCATTCTGGAAAATATCTACCAAAACCTTGTTCTGGGTCGATTTGATCCGCTTGAGATTGTAGCGGTCGATGCCCACTTTATAAATAATAGTGGGTTCTTTTGGTTTGGCACCCATATACTTATCATGTTGCCATATTCCTGTTTGTGTACTATCTTTCCCATTAACATGCATGGTGTAAGTGCCAATCCCATGCCTTTCGCCAGCCTTCCATTCGCCAGTATAAATTTCGCCGCTGGACCAAGTGTATGTGCCTTCGCCATCGGCAAATCCCTTGCTAAACTGGCCTTTGTATGTGTCGGTGCCAATGGCTGTGCCTTTTCCGTTAGCAAACCCGTTTTTGCACTTTCCTTCGTAAGTTCCGGAAATTGCTGGCGTTAGGACTTTGCATTTTTCTTGTCCGAAAACCAAGGAATTGGATGCCGAAAGACTGTAAAACAGTATGATAGGCAATAGTAATTTAAGATTGTTCATGGGTTTTGTTGTTGATTTGGCAGGGTTACATTTTGCGAATAAAGGTAATAGTATTTTTGAAAGCCGATAATAAAAAACTGTTTTTGGGCTAATTCTTATTTTGAGGTGCTATTTACAAACATTTGCTACAAGATTTATTTTTTCTTGTCCTTTTGTCTTGACACAAAAGAACGAAAAAGTCAAGGCTTTATAGAAATTTTACACATCTGTACACCTCGGTAAACACCCGCAAAACAAGGCTTTATAATTTGGGAACAACGTCCTGAGAGTAGGTGAAGCTGTGTTTTGCTACGCACATGCCCGCTCGGTTTACCTTCGGCTACAGCTGCGTAAAATTTCTATAAGGCCAGTCCCTAAAACTCCGAATTTGATACTATTTACAAAAACCTTCAGAACCGGTTTTGCCCCAAGCAAGAACTTTCTTGCGAAGGACTGGCCTTATAAAAATACAATAGTGGTTCTTAGCCGGAGGTATGTGAGATAGGCATGTGCGTAGCAATACACAGCAACGACAAAAGTATGGGA
>CAIRHD010000259.1 GCA_903878265.1 uncultured Bacteroidales bacterium
CATGAAACTATTTGAGTTTATCGAAGATTTTATATCCCTGTTATATCCTAACGTTTGCGCTGCCTGTGGCAATTCGCTGTTCAAGCACGAGGAAATTATCTGTACATTTTGTTTGTACCATCTACCAAAAACAAATTACCATCTCATGGCAGAAAGCCCGTTGGATAGAGTTTTTTGGGGCAGGGCGCAACTTGCCCATACCGCTGCTTTGTATAATTTTCAAAAAAAGAGCAAGGTACAGCACTTAATTCACCAGCTTAAATACAAAGGCCGAATGGATGTGGGGATTCACCTTGGTAAACTATTGGGCACCGATTTGGCAAAAACTCTGGCTTTTAAGGATGTGGATAAAGTGGTTCCGGTGCCGTTGCATCCCGACAAGCAACGAAAACGGGGCTATAACCAGAGCGAGCAAATTGCTATCGGGATGGCAAAAGCAATGAATATTGAAATGGATGCTACTTCCTTTATCCGCACCGTTGATACCCAGACACAAACAAAGAAATCGAGGTTTGCACGATGGGAAAATGTAAAAGAAATATTTCAAGTAACATCAGCCCAGCAACTTGCAAATAAGCATATCTTGCTGGTTGATGATGTGATTACCACAGGCGCCACACTTGAGTCGGCGGCCCATATTCTTTTGAACATCGAAGGCGTTAGGTTGAGTGTTGCCTGTATTGGGTATGCCCGGGAATAGAGTTTTCAACTGCTTTTGTTTGGAAATACAGAAATGTGTAAAACCTTGAATAATTTTTAGTTATAGCAATTAATAAGCATCTAAGAATTTAAGATTCCATGAAAGGAAAAAATTTGACAAGATTACCTGTATAGTAAAACTTAAAGTTTCGACAAATCCTGTTTCTCGTCTTCTGGTGTAATAGGTGAAACGCCAGTCAGATTTCCTCTTTGCGAATGGGAATGCAGTATTTCGTCCACAAAAGGATTGTTGAGGTTTATATACTGGATTGAAATAGTAAAACCGCTGTTAATAAAATAAATTAACGAATCCTGATCATCCCGGATAAAAAACATTTCGTTTTTGATAGGTTCGGAGATATTATATTTTGTAACCAACATCTCAATAAGTTTCTTGCTGTTTGCTTTGGAAACATCAGTGAACACATATTCGCCCATTACAAAAATATCATTTGCCATAAAATAAAGTTCCCTTATGGTATTGCCAAGTATCACACCAGGATACCCCATAATTTTAACAAAATATTCTTCCGAAAACTGATAAATATTAAAACGTTCCGGTTTCCCTATTCCCTTTAGCGAAGAAAATTTGGCATTGAAAGGAATTGAGGTGAAAGAAATAGGCGTTTTCGTACGGAATACTTTTTTTGAATCTATATCCCCAAAACTGGAAAAATGGCTAACCAAATCATCATCGATACAAACAGGGAATGGGTTGTCCATGATGTAAAGCTTCTTAAATTTTGATACGTATTTAAAACTGTAGCGGCCATAGAAAATACGGATAATATATAACCTGACTGACTTCAAATTAATTAGTAAGAGCAAGATGAGGCCAAGTGCTGCTATAGGAATTCCAATGTTAAGATATGGGTTCATCTTTAATAAGCATTGATAATAATCTGCAAAAGTAATAAAATTATAAATACAAAATCAGTGGTTATCCGTAAAACAAATTGTTGTTTCCAATATCCTGAAAAACAGTTGAATTGACAGAAGCCATTTGTTTACAAAGCTATAATTTTCCACCTAAAACAGTCGTTTTTTTATAACGCATTATCTGGCCTTGCATGTCGAAAATCTCGACAAAAACTATATACCTGCCAATGGAGGCTTTCATGCGGTCGTTGGTAATGCCATCCCAAGTAAAAGCTCCAGATGTGCCGCACAATTCGTGGTTTACAAGGTTGCGGATGGGGTGGCCGGTTGCATCGAAAATGGTAATTGTCGTGTTGTTGCCAGGGTTTCCAAATGAATATGCAATTGTTAGGTTGTCGTTATAACCATCGTTATCAGGCGAAAAAATTTCAGGTGAAAGTGTGATTTCATTTTCATCCGTTACCACCATGCCGAACTGGGAGTTTTTGTATGCCGGTGTGGCAAAACCGACCGATTCGGCTGCCGAATGCCAGTTGGTTTCGTCTTTCGAAAGCCTGACGGGGCTTATCCTTTCGAGCGAAACCCCATCAACACTTTTCAGCAAAGGATAATGCATTGTTGCGGTATATGCTACCAAATCAATAACATCACCACCTTTTGAAGTGAGCGCAACCAAGCCATCTTCATTATTCATGGTTGGGAAAGAAACCATATTCAAAAAACCTTGTGGATTGGTAGTTTTGTAAAACTTTTTTATTGCCGAACTATCTGATGATAACACTAAATACATCGCGGGAAGGATAAGGAAATGCTGGTTGGTGATTTCGTTATAGTCGGTAATTGCCATATTTATGGTGTCGTAATTGGCTAAAACAACATCTTTCAGGTCGATTACTTTGGTGGATCGGTTATATATTTCCACAAAATCCACACATCCGGTTGGAGGGTCGAAAAGCAGTTCGTTGATTACTATATCGTTGGCTTCGGCAGCGGATGGAATGGCAAACTTGGCAGATGAGTTTGTCGAAAACGGGTTTCCGGCACAATCGGCAATGTTGTTTGTGCAAGTAATGGTATAAACCACACCTTCGGACAGAGCAACTGGTAATGTAAGATAAGCAACATTAAAAGCAGGGCTTTGCACAAAAATAGTGGTTGGGTTTCCAATCCCATTATCGATTGAATAGTTTGCAGTATTTTTTATGTTTGTGCTGTCGCATGATTCCGAAAACCAAATAATTATGTGTGTGGCATCACTTACTCCAGCACGGTTGATTGTTGGTGCCACGAGGTCAGGGTTTGGTGTATTTACTGAATTCAATTTGCCTGGTGTCCCTCCTGATGGGTTATTGCTGGCAATCCAGTTAGCAGCTTCGCCACAAGGGTTTAAGGGATCTATGAGTTCGAGCGACCAGCCGCCGTCGAATTTATAACTGCTACGGTACCATTTGTCTGTATAGGAAACTGAATGGATAACATTGTTTTCAAAATCTATTAAAGTGATAGTTCCACCAGCATTGGTAACTGCGAAACTGCTAAAATCAAGCACTGGGCCGAAAGGTTCAAGCAAGGTTTTTGAGCCATCATCACAAAGGATTACATAACCACCGGCAGGGATTGTATATTGGGGCAACGGTTTGGCGCTGCTGCCAAGTAAAAGTGTCCAATCCTTTAAATCAACGGGATATGCACTTCGGTTATAAAGTTCAACATATTCGGCATCAGGCAAATTAACAGGAGGCGATGGGTCGGCCATAATTTCATTTATCAGCAAATCGAAAGTTTTTGCTTTATGCCATGCAAAAGGGAATTGTGTTGTGGCCATGCTGTTCCCTGCCAGGTCTTTAACATTTGAAATGGATAACGAATATGCAACATCGGCCATAAAACTATCGGTAAATAATAGGTTTATAACCGAAGGATTGGCAATATCCTGCGAGGCCGATTCGGGATTCAAAGCACCTGGTGTTACAGAATAATTGTTGATTGCAATTGCACTGTTGTTTTGAACTGGCTCGCTAAAAGTCAGGGTCAGCCTATTTGTTGCCGTTAAAGAAACCGAAAGTACTTCGGGAGGCGTATTGTCCACAATTATTTGACCTGCATAAAAATCGTCGAAATAGAATTTTGTGCTGTTGCTGCTGGTATATTTGCAGTAAATACCAAAAAATGAGCCGTTTGTAAAACTATTGTCGGTTCCTGTTGCTTGTAACTGGAAATTAACTCCGCCCACTGGATCGGCAAGCACTTCCCAAATACCACTTGCCGAACGAATAACTTTTATACGCACTGCAAAAGAAGCAGCAAGAAGCCCATCGGTACCACGGCAAACAACTGTATGAATATTGCCCGATTGCTTTACGAGTTCGATTGCATCGTTGGATCCTGTTTCGCCTAATTTAATGTAATAGCCATTAAGCATGCCTTTCAGATCTGCTTGATCAGATACGAGATACATGCGGGCAAGGTTATTGTCGGAAGGTGCAAACGAAAGTTTTGCCCAAAAATCCCATTCCATTTCCTGCAACATATTGTTGGATGCAGATAAGGCCGAAATGCTTTCACCCGAAGCATTTAACTGTAACTGAAAAGCTGTATTGATTTTGTAGGAGGCCGCATCTCCAGTCCAAGTGGGATTTGACGTGAAATCACCATCCGAAAAATTATCGATAAATTGGGCTTTGCCAAAACTATGGATAAGTATTGCAAGAAAAAGAAGTAGAAATTTTCGCATATTGATTTTGTTTAACTTCCAACGATGGTAAAAGTAGTATTTTTGCACGCCCGAAGTGAAATTTCGGTAAAGATATAAAATTGCTTTCGCGCTGCAAACAGTGGCAGTATGGAGGAGCAACGAAATTTATGTCATTTTAATAGTAAACGTACTAATTACCAAATCTATATGAAAATTGCGATTGTTGGAGCCACAGGCCTTGTTGGCAACGTGATGCTTAAAGTGCTTGAAGAAGCAAGATACATCCCTTTTGATAAAATTACTGAAATAATCCCTGTGGCTTCTGAGAAATCTGTTGGTAAAGATTTGTTTTTCAATAATATGCCACGTAAAATCGTAAGTATTCAGGCTGCCATTACCATGAAACCCGAAATAGCCATTTTTTCGGCCGGTGCTTCAGTTTCAAGGGAATACGCACCGCTTTTTGCTGAAGCTGGCACTTTTGTGATCGATAACAGTTCGGCTTGGCGAATGGACGATGGAATCCCTTTGGTTGTGCCCGAAATAAATGCTTCGTTGCTAAACTTTAAAACAAAGATTATTGCAAATCCAAACTGCAGCACTATACAAATGGTTCTTGCTTTATCGCTTCTGCACCAGCATTTTAAAATTAAACGTTTGGTGGTTTCAACGTATCAATCTGTTTCTGGAACGGGGCAGAAAGCTGTGGAACAAATGATGAACGAACGTGCCGGAACCCGTACGAATATGGTTTATCCGCATCCAATCGACATGAATCTGTTTCCTCATGGAGGCACATTCGAAAGCAATGGATATACCACCGAGGAAACCAAACTACTTAACGAAACACGCAAAATATTGGGCGACAACTCTATACGGGTTACAGCAACGGTGGTTCGAGTACCAGTTACAGGCGGACATTCCGAATCGGTGAATGTGGAATTTGAAAAAGAATTTGAAATGGAATGGGTAAATAAACTTTTGGCTACAACCAAAGGCATTGTAGTTCAGGATGATCCGGAGAAGTCCATTTATCCAATGCCAAAATATGCCGAAGGCCGCGATGAGGTTTTTGTTGGCCGCATCCGCCGCGACGAATCGCAAGCCAACAGCATCAATATGTGGATTGTTGCCGATAACCTCCGCAAAGGAGCTGCTACCAATGCCGTGCAAATAGCCGCATACCTTTTGAACAATGAACTTGTTAGCGTTTAATCGGTGAGGGAACAATAGTATTGTCAGCCAAATTCCCAATTAAATCAAATTCCACTCTTCTTGACTCCCTTTCTATATCCAATCCCAAATAAATGAAAATATTCCGTCAGATTTCCGAATTCACTTCTCCTTGTCATCCCGTGGTTACTGTTGGTGTTTTTGATGGGGTACATAAAGGGCATTTGGAAATTATCGACAAATTATCAGCTATTGCGAAGGCGAACAATTGCGAATCTGTAGTTATTACATTTGAACCGCATCCACGCTTGGTTTTGCCTCACCATGCCGAATTAAAATTGTTGCAAACCCTTGATGAAAAGCTGGAGCGTTTCGAAATTGCAGGTGTTGATTCGGTGTTGGTAATCCCATTTGATCGCGAATTTGCTAAAATTTCCCCTCACGATTTCATAAACAACATACTTGTCGATCAAATACACCTTAGCCATGTGATAACGGGATACGATCATTTTTTTGGCCAGAACAGGCAGGGCGACTTTGATATGCTTGCCCAAATGGGAAAGCAATATGATTTTACCGTGGATGAATTGCAGATGGTTACTGTTGGCAACAACACCGTAAGTTCCTCGTCAGTAAGGCGGGCATTGCTCGATGGTGATGTAAGGCTGGCAGCAAACATGCTCGGTTATGTTTATTCAATAACCGGCGAAGTGGTTGTAGGCAATAAAATCGGGCGCAACATTGGTTTTCCGACGGCTAATCTTAAACCGAGCAATGCACACAAATTGGTTCCCGGGCAGGGCGTATATGCTTCGATAGTTAAAAGTAAAGGGATAAATTATAAGGGAATGGCAAATATCGGGTACAGGCCTACCATTGATGCCGATCACCTGACTATTGAAGTGAACATCTTTGATTTCGACCAAGATATTTATGGTCAGGAAATTACTTTATCGTTTGTAGAGCGGATCCGCAACGAAAAACGTTTTAACAGCTTGGGCGATTTGCAGTTGCAACTCGCTAATGATAAAATTGTTGCAAGCAGGATGCTGGAAGGATTCTGATGCACTTACTTTGATTTTGTTACCACTACCCCAATTTCATCAATCCCTTCAGTCTGGATTTTGGGGATGATATTTTCGATGCTGATCTTGCATTTGCCTTTATCGGCGAGGTTGATTTCTTTCCACAAAACTGTTTTCACTTCGAAGCTGTTTGCTTTTGGCTCACCTAGCATTTTGCCGTTTTCACGGATAGGGAGACTTATTTCGCGCATACGTTCCTCGCCTGATGGGGTTGTAAGTATTACATAAACAGGAAGTTTGTCATATTGAAACTTTGCAGTGTTTCGCACTGTAAGACTAATATCGTAATTTTTACCAGCTTCTTCAATTGGGATCTCGAAAATTTTCATCGAGAAACGATCCCATATCGAATCCTTCATTTTTAAATATTGCTCATAAACAGGCCCTTGTTTGCAGGAAATGAGCGAAACAAATGTAAGGAGGAAAAAAAAACTTAGGATTTGTTTTCGGGTTTTCATGCAGATCGTATTTTGAGTTTATTTTATAATTTGTGTTTTGTAGTAATTGCTTGAGATTAAAGGTATCATTCCCATTTCTCCCGATTTCCTTTCTCCCGGTCGCCCCTCATTTGCAGCAAATTGGTTTAAAATCGGGGAAGCTTACTCTATCACACCACTTCCAAAACAAATCCGCGAATCCACATCGTAAACCACTCCAAACTGCCCGGCTGCCACTCCCGAAACAGGTTTTGTTGATTCAATTACATAGCCTTCACCGTTTTTGATCAGTGTGCCTTTTGTAAAATCAGGAGTGTGGCGGATTTTGAAAGTTATTTCGTGTTGGCTATCAGAGTTTTCCCAAGGGTTTCCACTTATTAAGTGAAAGTTGGTTAAATGGATTACATCCTGGTATTGAGATTCGGGATCGTAGCCATTGGAAACGAAAATTATATTTTCGGACGAATCTTTTTTGACCACAAACCACGGGCCACCACCTAAATTTAAACCTTTACGCTGCCCAATGGTGTGAAACCAATACCCTTTGTGTTTGCCAAGGATTTTTCCGGTTTCCAATTCTATTATTTTCCCTTCTCGTTCGCCAATATATTTCCGTAAAAAATCGACATAATTCACTTTGCCCAGGAAACAAATACCCTGACTATCACGGCGGTGTGCACTGGGCATATTTTGTTTATGTGCAATGGCGCGGACTTCGCTTTTCATCAGGTTGCCAACCGGAAACAATAGTTTGCTTACCTGTGAATATGTTATTTGGGCCAGAAAATCGGTTTGGTCTTTAATTTGGTCTTTAGCTGTTGAAAGCCAGGTTTTTCCAGCTTCAACCACCGTGTTTGCATAATGCCCGGTTGCGATTTTATCAAAATCCTTTCCCCAATATTTCTCAAACTCCCCGAACTTTATCAGCCGGTTGCACATTACATCAGGGTTGGGTGTAAGTCCTTTTCGCACAGCATCCAAAGCATAAGCCATCACATTGTCCCAATACTCCTTGTGCAAGGGGACAACTTCCATTTTTAAGCCGTAATACTTTGCCAACCAGGTAGTAAGTTCAATATCTTCTTCGGAAGAACAATCAAGGAAACCTTCCTCATCTTTCATTCCAATGCGGATATAAAAGATTACAGGTTCGTGTCCTTGCTCCTTTAGTAGGTGCAACATAACCGAACTGTCAACGCCTCCTGAAACTAATGCTGCTATCTTCAATGGAAATTAATATTGAGCGGCAAAAATACAGCTTTTAAAGTTGAAAAAAAAAAGGCTAATTCTTATTTTGAGGTGCTATTTAACAAACATTTGCTACAAGATTTATTTTTTCTTGTCCTTTTGTCTTGACACAAAAGAACGAAAAAGTCAAGGCTTTATAGAAATTTTACACATCTGTACACCTCGTTAAACACCCGCAAAACAAGGCTTGATAATTTGGGAACAACGTCCTGAGAGTAGGTGAAGCTGTGTTTTGCTACGCACATGCCCGCTCGGTTTACCTTCGGCTACAGCTGCGTAAAATTTCTATAAGGCCAGTCCCTAAAACTCCGAATTTGATACTATTTACAAGAACCTTCAGAACCGGTTTTGCCCCAAGCAAGAACTTTCTTGCGAAGGACTGGCCTTATAAAAATACAATAGTGGTTCTTAGCCGGAGGTATGTGAGATAGGCATGTGCGTAGCAATACACAGCAACGACAAAAGTATGGGA